>DASWFH010000156.1:0-1820 GCA_036394355.1 Allostellaceae bacterium
TTTCGGCACCGCCACCACCTTCGACGTGGTCGACGGCGACGGGAATTACTGCGGCGGCGTCATCGCGCCGGGGATCAATCTCTCGCTCACCGCATTGCACATGGCCGCGGCGAAGCTGCCCAGCGTGCGCATCCGGCGCACCGACCATGTCATCGGCAAGGACACGGTCGCCTGCATGCAGTCGGGGTTGTTCTGGGGCTATGTCGGGCTGGTCGAGGGGCTGGTCGCGCGCATCAAGCAGGAATTCGGTCAGCCCATGGGCGTGATCGCCACCGGCGGGCTGGCGCCGCTCTTCGACGGTGCGACCGCCGCCATCGAGCGGACCGACCCCAACCTCACGCTGTGGGGCTTGCGCATCGTCTACGCGCGGAACCGCAAGCCATGAGCGACGCGCTCCCGGCGCCGAACCGGCCCGACGAGCTCGCGTTCCTCGCGCTGGGCGGGGTTGGCGAGATCGGCATGAACCTGTCGCTCTATGGCTATCGCGGGCGCTGGCTCATGATCGATTGCGGCATCTCCTTTGCCGACGACACCTTGCCCGGCGTCGACGTGATCATGCCCGATCCGGGCTTCATCGCCGAGCGCGCGGACGAGTTGGCCGGCCTCGTGGTGACGCATGCGCATGAGGACCATATCGGCGCCATTCCCTATCTCTGGCCGCGGCTGCGCTGCCCGGTCTACGCCACGCCCTTCACCGCCGCGGTGCTGCGGCAGAAGCTGATCGAGGCCGGGCTCGAGCACCAGGTGCCGATCACCGAAGTGCCGATGTCCGGCAAGTTCAGGGTCGATCCGTTCGAGATCGAGCTGGTCACGCTCACCCATTCGATCCCCGAGCCCAATGCCGTCGTGCTGCGCACGCCCCTGGGCACGGTGCTGCACACCGGCGACTGGAAATTCGACCCGGACCCGCTGGTCGGCGCGACCTCCGACGTGGCGACGCTGCGGCGGCTCGGCGACGAGGGCGTGCTCGCCATGGTCTGCGATTCGACCAACGCGCTCCGGCCGGGCGAGGCTGGTTCGGAAGCCGATGTGCGCAAATCGCTCATCAGCATCGTCGGCAACTGCAAGAACCGCGTCGCCGTCGCCTGCTTCGCCTCGAACGTGGCGCGGCTGGAATCGGCGGCGGCCGCCGCCATCGCCCATGACCGGCACGCGGCGCTGGTCGGGCGCTCGCTGTGGCGCATCGACCACGCGGCGCGCGAGACCGGCTACCTGAAGAACGTGCCGCCCTTCCTCACCGACGAGGAGGCGGCATACCTGCCGCGCGACAAGGTGCTGCTGATCTGCACCGGCAGCCAGGGCGAGCCGCGCTCGGCGCTGGCGCGCATCGCCGAGGACGAGCACCCCCAGATCGTGCTGGAGGAGGGCGACAGCGTGATCTTCTCCTCGCGAATCATCCCCGGCAACGAGCGCGCCATCGGCCGGCTGCAGAACCGGCTGGCCGGCCTCGGCGTCGAGCTCATCACCGAGCAGGACCATCTCGTCCATGTCTCGGGCCACCCGGCGCAGGACGAGCTTATCCGCATGTACCAGATGGTGCGCCCGCGCATCGCCGTGCCGGTGCATGGCGAGACGCGCCATCTCATGGCCCAGGCGAGGCTCGCCGAGCAATGCCAGGTGCCGCAATCCATCGTCACCCGGAATGGCGAGGTGGTGCGGCTCGCGCCCGGGCCCGCTTCCGTCATCGGCGAGGTGCCGACGGGACGGCTGGTGGTCGACGGCACGCGCCTCCTGCCGTCCGGCGCCGAGGCGTTGCGCTCGCGCCAGCGCATGACCTTCAACGGCGCGGCGCTCGCCACCATCGTCGTCGATGCCGAGGG
>DASWFH010000157.1:0-4325 GCA_036394355.1 Allostellaceae bacterium
CCCTGCAATCGCGCGTTTGTGCCCGCGCCGGCGGTAACCGAAAATTAACCGTTTCCCCCACAAGGTGTTACTGCCCGGCGGCGAAGAGTCATGCCTTCTGCAGGTTCGTCGGGTACTGCGACGGAGCCCCGCCCTTTGGGCGGGGCTTTTTCGTCAGGGGCGCGGGTGGCGCTGCGCGGCGGCCACATCCACCCGGCTGCGCCGCCGGCGGGTCAGCCGCTGGCCGAAGGCGCGGAACATCGAGAGCACGAGGTGCGCCAAGAGCGAGCCCGTCAACAAGCCCGCAAAGCCGTATACCGCCGCGGCGATGCTGAAATCGAGCTGCGCGTTGTAGGTGCCGACCAGCGTGCGCAGGATGGTCGCCTTGTAGCCACGCTCGTCCTCGAACGCGTCCCGCGCCGCGACCAGCGGCCGGAGCAGCGGCGGCGCACCGGCGATCCTGTCATAGGCGCCCTGGAGCGTCTGCGTCCGCTGCAGCGAGAGCGCCAGGGTCTCCGCATTCGAGGGTTCGAAGGATTGGAGCGCCGCGACGAACTGCTCGTCGCCCGCGGCCTTGATGCCGTAGAACTGCCGCGCCGAGGCCTTGCGCTGCTCGATGTCGCGCCGCGCGTCCTGCGCGACCTGCAGCAGCGCCGCCGCGTATTCGCGGGTGAAGGCCGGCGCCTGCATCGCCAGCACGGCAAACAGCAGCGCCAGCGCGATGCTGATCGATTCCGACAGCCAGCGGCGGATCAGGTTCATGCGCGTGCTTCTTTAGGCGATCGTGCCATGTCGCCGCAACCGTACGGCGCGCCGCCTCATGCCGAGACGTTGTCGGCGCTCTTGGGCGCGTCGGGGGATTTGCCCTTGATCTTGCGGTTCCACGCCGCCGCACCGGCGCCGAGCATGAGAATGGCCTCGCGGATCTCGGGCAGGGCGCGGCGTGCGGCCTCCTCGCCCGCGGCGATGCATTCTTCGGCACGATAGAATTCGAGATAGCCGATATGGCCAAGGCGCGGCGCTATCGTCACATCCGGCGGGTCGCCGGCGAGGCGCGAGCGGCTGATGCGGTCCTGCACGATGTGGAGCGAGCGCGCGAACACGCTGAAGGTGCTGGGCGCGCCGTCGCGCCGCCCGAAATAGCTGCGGATGAAGCCGCGGCCGTTCTCGTCCTCGGCAATGGCGGCGCGCTGCGCCAGGTCGAGGGCATCCTCGCCGGCGGGCGCCGGCCCGAACGCGTCGGCGTTGAGGTTCACCGCGATGGTCACGCGTGCGCCCAGGGCGCGGCATACCGAGACCGGCACCGGGTTGACCAGCGCGCCGTCGACCAGCCAGCGCCCGTCCATCGCCACTGGCGGGAAGAGGCCGGGAATGGCATAGGAAGCGCGCACGGCATCGATGACGCGGCCCTGGCGCAGCCACACCTCATGTCCGTTGTTGAGGTCGGTGGCGACGCAGACGAAGGGCTTCGGCAGGTTGTCGATGGTGTTCTCGATCAGCGAGGGATGGAATATCTGCAGGATGCGCCGGCCGGCGATGATGCCGCCATTGCCGAAGTCGAAATCGAACAACCGACTGAGGCGCATCTTCGTGAGCCCGCGGGCCCAGGCCTCGAGCTCAGGCAGATGGCCGCCGAGATAGACGGCGCCGATCACCGCGCCGATCGAGCTGCCGCAGACGATGTCGGGGACGATGCCTTCCCGCTCGAGGACGCGCAGGACGCCGAGATGACCCCAGCCTCGCGCGACACCGCTGCCGAGGGCAATGCCGATGGTGGGATTCATGCTGCTGACCCGAACCACTGCAACCGAGGTGACCGAATACTTCGCCACAAGACCTGACCACTTGTAAATAGCAGCGTAGCGCCGCGAATTCCATGACTTAATCGAGCCAAATATTGCCACCAAAAAGCCGCAAGGGGCTCTTCACCAACTTTAAACCAGCGTCTCAGACACTCGCCCGTCGGAGGGCATCCGTGAGCCGAAGGGGGCAAGAATGCCGCTAGCAACCGCACTGCGCTGGGGAATCTTCATTCTCTTCAGCTTCGTCGTCCTCAGCCCGGTCATCAAGATCCTGCGCCGGACGGGGTACAGCGAGTGGTGGGCGCTGCTGCTGTTCGTGCCCGGGATCAACATCGTCGGGCTGTGGCTCTTCGCCTATGCCCGATGGCCCAAGGTCGGTTCGTCTTCTTCGCGCCCGAGCCTGGGCGGTCTGCCGAGCTCATAGTCAGCCAGCCCTGTTAACCGGCTCTCGCCTATTCGGCGCCGGGAGCAGCGTCAGCTCGCCGCCGCCTGCGTCTTGGACTCCGGCACCTTGTCGCGCAGGGTGACGAACTCCTCGGCGGCGGTGGGGTGGATGCCCACGGTCTGGTCGAACTGGCGCTTGGTCGCGCCGCATTTCACGGCGATGGCGAGGCCCTGGATGATCTCGGGCGCATCCGCCCCCACCATGTGACAACCCAGCACGCGGTCGCTGCGCCGATCGACGACGAGCTTCATCATCGTCCGCTCCTCCCGTCCGGACAGCGTATGCTTCATCGGGCGGAACTGCGTGCGAAAGATGTCGATCGCGGCCACCGCTTGGCGGGCCGCGCGCTCGGTCATGCCCACCGTCGCCACCGGCGGCTGGCTGAACACCGCCGTCGGCACGTTGAGATGATCCATCTCGACCGGGTTGTCGTTGAACAGCGTCTCGGCGAGCGCCCGCCCCTCGGCGATCGCGACGGGCGTCAGGTTCAAGCGGTCGGTGACGTCGCCCACGGCATAGATATGCGGCACGGCGCTGCACGACCAAGTGTCGACCGTGACCGCGCCGGATGCGTTGAGCCGCACGCCCGCCTCTTCGAGGCCGATGCCGCGCGTGTTGGGCCGGCGCCCCGTGGCGTACATGACGAGATCGGCCGACAAAGTCTCGCCCTTGGCCGTCGCGAGATCGTAGCCATGGCCGCGCTTGTCGATACGGGTGATGTCCGTGCGCCCGCGGATCTCGATGCCGCGCGCGCGCAGCTCCTGCGCCAGCATCACCCGCACATCGTCGTCGAAGCCCCTGAGCAGCTCCTCGCCGCGGAGCGCCAGCGTCACCTCGGCGCCGAGGCTGTGGAAGATGCCGGCGAACTCGACGGCGACGTAGCTGCCGCCGACGATGACGATGCGCCGCGGCAGCGCCGCGAGATCGAGCGCCTCGTTCGAGGTGATGGCATGCTCGATGCCCGGGATCGCCAGCAGGATCGGATGCGCGCCGGTGGCGACGAGGATGTTGGCGGCGGTGTAGCGCTTACCACCGATCTCGACGGTGTGCGGGTCGACCAGCCGGCCGCGCCCCTCGATGAGCCTGACGCCGGAATCCTTGAGCAGCTTATGGTAGACTCCCTCGAGCCGGTCGATCTCCATGTCCTTGGCGGCGATCAGGCTCGCCCAGTCATGCACCGGCGGCGCCACCGTCCAGCCATAGGCCGCGGCATCGGCGAAGGCGTCGGCGAACTGCGCGCCATAGACCAGCAGCTTCTTCGGCACGCAGCCGCGGATGACGCACGTGCCGCCGACGCGGCTGTCCTCGCAGATCCCGACTCGCTTGCCATAGGTGCCGGCGCGCCGCGACGAGGCGACGCCGCCCGAGCCCGCGCCGATCGTGAACATGTCGAAATCGTACTTGGCCATGGGGCACCCGTTCCCGAGCATGCAGGCTCGCCGCCCGACCCTAGCATCCCCGCCAGAAGCGGCTCAACCGGCGACCCGCTGCGCCACGCCGCCAATCACGAGATGGCGACGGTGAACCTGCCGTCGCAACAAAGCAGCGCGCCGCTGCCCCTTCGCTGCTCCCGGTGGCCTCAGGCGGTGACACCGCCCAGGCAGAGATACTTGACCTCCAGGAACTCCTCGATGCCGTATTTCGAACCCTCGCGGCCGAGGCCGCTTTCCTTGACGCCACCGAAGGGCGCCACTTCGGTCGAGATGATGCCCTCGTTGATGCCGACGATGCCGTATTCGAGCGCCTCGGCGACACGCCATACGCGATTAATGTCGCGGCTGTAGAAATATGCCGCAAGGCCGAATTCGGTGTCGTTCGCCATCTGTATCGCCTGCGCCTCGGTGTTGAAGCGGAACAGCGGCGCCACCGGTCCGAAAGTCTCCTCGCGCGTCACCGCCATGTCGGTGGTGACGTCGGCGAGCACCGTCGGCTCATAGAAGCTGCCGCCAAGCGCGTGGCGATGGCCGCCGACCACGATGCGTGCGCCTTTCTTGAGCGCATCGCCGACATGCTCCTCGACCTTCTCGATCGCCTTCATGTCGATGAGCGGGCCGATGACCGTGCCGGTCTCGATGCCCGATCCCACCTTCATCGCCTTC
>DASWFH010000158.1:0-5423 GCA_036394355.1 Allostellaceae bacterium
TGGCCGCGGGCTGCACCATGGTGCTGAAGCCGTCGGAGATCGCGCCGCTCAATGCCGTCATCTACGCCGAGATCCTCGACGCCGCGGGCGTGCCCAAGGGCGTCTTCAACCTGGTGAACGGCGACGGCGCGGGTGTGGGCCAGGCCATCGCCGCGCATCCCGAGGTGGACATGGTTTCCTTCACCGGCTCGACCCGCGCCGGCATCGCCGTCGCCAAGGCGGCGGCCGACACGGTGAAGCGCGTCCATCAGGAGCTCGGCGGCAAGTCCGCCAACATCATCCTGCCGGATGCCGATTTGCAGAAGGCGGTGGCGGGCGGCGTCCAGTCCTGCTTCACCAACAGCGGCCAGTCCTGCAACGCGCCGACGCGCATGTTCGTGCAGGCGCGCCAGCACGACCGCGCGGTCGAGATCGCCAAGGCCGCCGCCGAGGCGACCAAGGTCGGCGATCCCAGCACCAAGGGCACCACCATCGGCCCGGTGGTGAGCGAGGCGCAGTTCCGCAAGATCCAGCGGCTGATCGAGGCCGGCATCGCCGAGGGCGCAACCCTCGCCGCCGGCGGACCCGGGCGGCCCGAGGGCTTCAACCGCGGCTATTACGTGCGCCCGACCGTCTTCGCCAATGTGAAGCCGGCGATGACGATTTCGCGCGAGGAGATCTTCGGCCCGGTGCTGTCGATCCTGCCCTATGACAGCGAGGAGCAGGTGATCCGCATGGCCAACGACACCGTCTATGGCCTCTCCGGCTATGTGCAGTCGGGCGATCTCGAGCATGCGCGCAAGGTGGCGTCGCAGCTGCGCACCGGCAATGTGCATCTGAACGGCGCCGGCCCCGATTTCGGCGCGCCGTTCGGCGGCTACAAGCAATCCGGCAATGGCCGCGAATGGGGCGAGTTCGGCCTCGACGAGTTCCTCGAGACCAAGGCGGTGATGGGGTACAACGCCGCGTAAGATCGCGGTGAACACCGGGAAGCCGGCGCCATCGCGGCGGTGCGCCCTCCGCAGAGTCGTCGCCTCCCGGCTCCGACCGCGCTATGCTGCGGCAAAAGCCGGGCGAACCGGCGAACACCTGGGAGGTGATTGATGGTCCGCACGCTCGAGCAGACGACCATGCGCAAGGTCTATTTGCGCCTGCTGCCCTTCACGATCCTGATGTACTTCCTGTGCTATCTCGACCGCATCAATGTCGGCTTCGCCGCATTGACCATGAACAAGGACCTCGGCCTCACCGCCTCGACCTTCGGCTTGGCGGCGGGTGCGTTCTTCTGGGGTTACTGCCTGTTCGAGGTGCCCAGCAACATCGTCCTGGAAAAGGTCGGCGCACGCCTCTGGATCGCGCGCATCATGGTCACCTGGGGCATCCTCTCGGGCGCCACCGCGCTTTCCACCGGTCCCTACAGCTTCCTCACCGCGCGCTTCCTGCTGGGGGTAGCCGAGGCCGGGTTCTTCCCGGGCATCGTGCTATTCCTTACCTACTGGTTCCCCGACCGCCACCGCGCCCGGATCATGGCGGGCTTCACCCTGGCGCTGCCGGGCGCGGTGGCGTTGGGCGCGCCGATCTCGACGGCGCTGCTCGGCCTCGACGGCATCTGGGGCTTGGCCGGTTGGAAGTGGATGTACATCGCCGAGGCGGTGCCCACCGTGCTGATCGGCATCACTGTGCTGTTCTACCTCACCGATCGGCCGGCGCAGGCGCGCTGGCTCAACGACGACGAGCGCGCCTGGCTCACCGCCACGATGGACACCGAGCGCGAGCGCATCGAGGCGCATCGCAAAATCGGGCTGCTGCGCGCGTTGTGGGAGCCCAAGGTACTGCTGCTGGCGCTGAACTATCTGGGCATCGTCACGGCGAGCTTGGGCATGCTGCTTTTCCTGCCGCAGATCATCAAGCAGCTCGGCCTCACCAACATGCAGGTCGGCTGGGCGACAGCGGTTCCTTATCTCTGCGGCTGCGTCTCCATGATCCTCTGGGGTTGGATTTCCGACCGGATGGGGGAGCGGCGCTGGAACCTGTTCGGCGCATGCCTCCTCTCGGCCGGCGGACTCGTGGTCGCCGGCATGACCGTCGGCACCTACTGGTCGCTGATCGGCATGTCCATGGCCGCCGCCGGGTTCTACGGCAGCAAGGGCATGTTCTGGTCGATGCCGCCGATGTTCCTCACCGGCATGGCCGCAGCCACCGGCATCGCCTGGATCAACTCGATCGGCAATCTCGGCGGCTTCTTTGGTCCCTCGATCGTCGGCTGGGTCAAGGACGAGACCGGCAGCTTCGCCGGCGGCCTCTACGCGCTAGCCGGCTTCGCGCTGATGTCGGCCGTGGTGGCGGCGCTGTGGCTGCACATTCCGCGGCGGACGGTGGCCGCGCCGCGGCTCGGCGTCGCCGCAGAATAGACGATGAGGCTGCGACAGCGGGGGACCAGTGAGAAAGCTGGCATATTACGCCGCTGCCGGCTTGCTGCTGGTTGGCACCCTCAAGGCGCGGGCCGCGGATGGGCTGGTGCCGCCGCCAGCCGATGCGGCCTTGCTGCTCGAGGTCGCCGCCGATGGTGTGCAGATCTACGCCTGCGAGACGAAGGACGGTCGCGCCGAATGGGCCTTCAAGGCACCGGAGGCGATGCTGTTCGATCATGACGGGTGGCAGGTCGGCACGCATTTCGGCGGCCCGACCTGGAAGCTCGACGACGGCTCCGCGGTGGTCGGCGAGGTGATGGCGCGTGCCGATGCGCCCGAGGCCGGCGCCATCCCCTGGCTGCTGCTGCGCGCCAAGAGCCGTGAGGGAAATGGCGCGCTGTCGCGCGTCGCCTATATCCGGCGCGCAGAGACCAAGGGCGGCGCGGCGCCCAAAGGCGGCTGCGACGCCAGCCGGGTGTCAGAGCAGGCGCGCATGCGCTACTCGGCGAGCTATCAGTTCTTCACCGCGGGAAAATAGGCGCGGCGCTAAACCCGGCCGAGCGCGCGCAGGATGCGCTGCGGCGTCGCCGGCTGCGCGGTGACTCGCGCGCCAAAAGGTGAAAGCGCGTCGTTGATGGCGTTCATCACCGCGGCCGGCGCGCCGGCGGTGCCGGCTTCGCCGACGCCCTTGGCGCCGAGCTCCGAGGTCGCGGTCGGCGTCGCCAGATGCGCCACCGCGATGTCCGGCATCTCGCCCGCCATCGGCACGAGGTAGTCGGCGAGCGTGCCGTTCAAGAGCTGGCCGTGCGCATCGTAGGCGCATTCCTCGAACAGCGCCGCGCCCAGCCCCTGCACGACGCCGCCGCGGATCTGCTCGTCGACGAGCAGCGGGTTCACCACCGTGCCGCAATCCTCGACCACCCAGTGCTTCAACAGCGTGACGAAGCCGGTCTCGACATCGAGCTCGAGCCAGGACGCCTGCACGCCGTTGGTGAAGGCGAAGGGATATTCGCGCGGCTGGTAATGGCGCGTCGCCACCAGCTCCGGCTGCACATCCGGCGGCAGCGTGTCGCCGCGGAAATATCCGGCGCGGCCGACCTCGTCGAGGCCAATGCGCCGCGCGCCGCTCGCGGCATCGACGATCCAGCCGTCGCTTATGTCGAGCACGGCGGGCGCCGCCTGCAGGATGGCGCCGGCCAGCGTAAGGATGTTGGCGCGCAGCGCCTTCGCCGCCTGCAGCGCCGCCTCGCCGCCGATGCCGGTGCCACGCGACGCCCAGGTGCCGCCGCCATAGGGCGTGCGCTCGGTATCGCCGGTGACGACGCGCACGCGCTCGAGGCTGACGCCGAGCACGCTCGCGGCGATCTGCGCCACCATGGTCTCGGTGCCCTGGCCCTGCTCGGTGACGCTGATCGCGACGGTGATGGAGCCGCCGGGATCGAGGCGCAAGGTGCAGCCATCCTGGGCCGAGATCGGCGCGCCGCCGACGCCGTAGAAGGCCGGGCCGGGATTGGTGATCTCGACGAAGCTGGCGAGACCGATGCCGCGATGGATGCCTTTGGCGCGCAGCGCCGCCTGCTCGCGGCGCAAGCCCGCATAGTCCATCAGCTCCAGCATGCGCGCGAGGCAGCGCTGGTGCGACAGGCGCTCGAAGCGCAGGCCGGCCGGGCTCGTCCATGGATAAGCGTCGTCGGCGATGAGATTGCGTCGGCGCAGCTCGGCCGGGTCGAGCCCGACCGCCTGCGCGGCGCGGTCGACCAGCGCTTCGGTCACGGCGCAGGCGATCGGGTGGCCGACGGCGCGGTACTGCGACATCGGCGGCTTCGTCTGAAAGGCGACGCGCAGCCGCGCGCGATAGTTGGCGCAGCGATACCACGATCCCGTCAGGTTGATCACCTGATTGCCCTCGACGGCGCTGGTGCGCGGATATGTCGAGTAAGGGCCGATGCCCGTGAGGTCGTCGATGGCGACGGCGAGGATCTCGCCCGATCTGCTCACCGCCATCCGCGCGCTGACGCGATGCTCGCGCGCGTGGATGTCGGAGACGAAGGATTCGAGCCGATCGGCGACGAACTTGACGGGGCGCCCGAGCAGCAAGCTCAGTGCGATCACCGCCATCTCGTCGGGATAGACATGGATCTTGATGCCGTAGGAGCCGCCGACGTCGCGGCAGATCACGCGCACGCCGGTCTCCGCCAGCGGGAAATGTCGCAGGACGATCTCCTTCATCATGTGCGGCGCCTGCGACGAATGGTGCACCGTGAGCTGCCGGTCGGCGGGATTGAAATCGGCGAGGATCGAGCGCGTCTCCAGGCAGACGCCGGTGTGGCGCGCGAAGGTGAAGATATCCTCGACGATGGCGTCAGCGCGGGCGAAGGCGTCGTCGACCGTCCCCGCCTCGATGCTGCGGGTGAAGGCGAGGTTGTCGCCGAGCGCCGGCTGGATCGCCGGCGCGCCCGGCGCGAGCGCCGCTTCCGCATCCGCCACGGCCGGCAGCTCCTCCCAGTCGACGGCGATCTGCGCCACCGCGTCCTCGGCCGCGGCGCGGCTCTCGGCGACGACCGCCGCGACCGGCTCGCCCTGCCAGCAAGCGCGCTCGACGGCGAGCGGATGCTGCGGCGCCGATTTCAGCCCCTTCATGTGCGTGAGCACGCCGACCCAGGGCGTATAGCGGCCGGCGAGGTCCGTAGCCGTGACCACGCGTACGACGCCTGGCTGGCGCGCCGCTTCCGCTGTAGCGATGCTGCGGATGCGGGCATGGGCATAGGGGCTGCGCAGGAAGGCGGCGTGCACCAGCCGCGGCAGGCGGATGTCGTCGACAAACGTGCCGCGGCCCTGCAACAGGCGCTGTGCGTTGGGCCGCGGCACGCTGCGGCCGATATAGCTGTTGGGGCGGTCGAGGAAGGAGAGCGGCCGGTCGATCATCGCGCACCCCCCGCCGCACCGCGCTGTAGCGCCACCGCCTCGACCGCATCGACGATCGCGTGATAGCCGGTGCAGCGGCAGTAATTGCCGGACAGATGGTCGCGGATC
>DASWFH010000159.1:0-8516 GCA_036394355.1 Allostellaceae bacterium
ACGAGCTCGGACAGGTCGTCCAGGGCCGCCGCCAAGCGCTGCAGCAGAGCCTCAACGAGGCGATGCTCCAGGTCAAGAATGCGGCCCTCGCCGTCATCGCCGACATCGTGAAGGAGCGGAAGGCCAACATCGTGATCGAGAAGCAGGCCGTGGTGTTCGAGGCGGAAGGCATGGACATCACCGCCGATGCCATCGCTCGCCTCGATCAGAAGCTTGCCTCCGTGCCGGTCAACCTACCGAAGCCGGATGGCGAGGACGCAGCCAAACCGGGCGGCGGAAAGAAGAAATAGGCGATGGCGGACCCGCGATTCTTTCGTGTCGCCGGTCCCTTCACGGTCGCGGATATCGCGCGCCGCAGCGGCGCCACCGTCGCCGGTGCCGGCGAGTCCCAGCGGATCCTGCGCGACGTGGCGCCGCTCGACGCCGCCGGTCCCGACGATCTGACCTTTCTCGACAACCGCAAATACGTGGCGGCCTTTCGCGAGACGCGCGCCGGCGCCGCCTTCGCGCAATCGGCGCTTGCGGCGGAGGCGCCGCCTGGGATGACCCTGCTGGTGACGGAGCAGCCCTACCGGGCCTATGCGGTGGCTGCCCAAGCCTTCTATCCGGAGGCGCCGCCCATGCCGCGCATCGCCGCGAGCGCGGCGATCGATCCGACGGCGCGGCTCGGCGAGGGCACCGCCGTCGAGGCGCATGCCGTGATCGGCGCGCAGGTCGAGATCGGGAAGCGCTGCCACATCGGCGCCAACAGCGTGATCGGCCCGGGCTGCGTGCTGGGCGACGACGTGCGCGTCGGCGCCAATGTCAGCATCAGCCACAGCCTCGTCGGCGCGCGCGTCCGGCTCTATCCCGGCGTGCGACTCGGCCAGGACGGCTTCGGCTTCGCCATGAACCCGGCGGGCTTCGTCAAGGTGCCTCAGCTCGGCCGCGTCATCATCGAGGACGATGTCGAGATCGGCGCCAATACGACCATAGATCGTGGCGCCGGGCCGGACACGGTGATCGGTGCGGGCACGATGATTGATAACCTGGTGCAGATCGGTCACAACGTGCAGGTGGGACGCGGCTGCGTGTTGATCGCACAGTCGGGTATCGCCGGCAGCACGCGGCTCGGCGATCACGTCATCATCGCCGCGCAGGGAGGGCTTACGGGCCATCTCACCATCGGCAGCGGTGCCCGTATCGGTGCGCAGGCGGGGGTCATGCGCGATGTCGCGCCGGGCGAGAGCGTGGTGGGCGCTCCGGCGGTGCCGGTGAAGGAGTTCTTCCGCCAGGTGGCGACGCTGCAGCGCTTGTCGAGGAAGAAGGGCGATTAGCGAGAGCAAGATGGATACGACTCAGCCCGGCAACGTCACCGCCGAGATCGACATCCAGCGGATCATGCAGATGATCCCGCACCGCTACCCCTTCCTGCTGATCGACCGGGTCGTGGATGTGGTGTCGGGCCAGAGCGCTGTCGGCATCAAGAACGTGTCGATCAACGAGGCCTATTTTCAGGGCCATTTCCCCAAGCGTCCGGTCATGCCGGGCGTGCTCATCATCGAGGCCATGGCGCAGACCGCGGCGGTGCTCGTGGTGCAGACGCTGGGACCCGGCTCCGAGGGCAAGCTCGTCTATTTCATGAGCGTCGACAATGCGCGCTTCCGCCGCCCGGTCGTCCCCGGCGATCGGCTGCACGTTCACGTCGTGCGCAAGCAGCATCGCGGCAATGTCTGGAAATTCGAGGGCAAGGCGATGAGCGGCGACAAGCTCATGGCCGAAGCCGTCTTCGCCGCGATGATCATGGACAGCTGACATGGACAGGGTCGAGAGGCCGATGCCGAACATTCATCCGACTGCTGTCGTCGAGCCGGGCGCCAGGATTGCTGCGAGTGCGCGCATCGGGCCCTATTGCGTGGTGGGGCCCAAGGTCGAGATCGGCGAAGAGGTCGAGCTGGTCTCACACGTCGTCGTCGCCGGCCGCACCAGCATTGGCGACGGCACCCGCATCTTTCCCTTCGCCTCGATCGGCCACCAGCCGCAGGACCTGAAATACAAGGGCGAAGATTCCGCGCTCGTCATCGGCAAGCGCAACATCATCCGCGAACATGTCACCATGAACCCCGGTACCGACGGCGGCGGCATGGTGACGCGCGTCGGCGACGATTGTCTCTTCGCCGCGAGCGCCCATGTCGCGCACGACTGCATTGTCGGCGACCACGTGGTCATGACGAACAATGCCACGCTCGGCGGGCACGTGCTCCTCGGCGACCATGTGATCATCAGCGGGCTCTCGGCGGTGCATCAATTCGTTCGCATCGGCCAGCACGCCTTTGTCGGCGGCATGACCGGCGTCGAGCGCGACGTGATCCCCTATGGCATGGTGATGGGCGATCGCGCGCGCCTTGTCGGGCTAAACATCATCGGCCTGCAGCGGCGCGGCTTCTCGCGCGATGACATCCAGGCGCTGCGCAGCGCCTATGACATGCTCTTCGCGCAGGAAAACGGCACGCTGGCCGAGCGCGTCGCGGCCGTTGCCGAGCGCTTCGCCGCTGTCGGCCCGGTCCGCGAGATCGTCGAGTTCGTGCGCGCCGAGAATTCGCGCGGCCTCGTGCAGCCGAAGTCGGGGAATGGCGGCTAAGCTCGGCATTTTCGCCGGCGGCGGCGAGCTGCCGCTGCGCATCATCGAAGCCTGCCGCGCGGTCGAGCGCAGCGTCTTCGTCCTCGCCTTCGAAGGCGAGGCCGACCCGGCCGTGGCGTCGGGGGTGCCGCATGCCTGGGTGCGGTTGGGCGCCGCCGGCGAGGCGCTGCGCCTGCTGCGCGAGCAGCGCGTCGAGGAGATCGTCTTTGCCGGCAGCGTCAAGCGCCCATCCTTGCTGTCGCTGCGGCCCGACTGGCGCGCGGCGAAGTTCCTCGCCCGCGTCGCTTACCGCGCGCTCGGCGATGACGGCTTGCTGACGGCGATCATCCGCGAATTCGAGGGCGAGGGTTTTCGCGTCGTCGGCGCGGATGCCATTCTCGGTTCGGCCTTGGCGGCCGCGGGGCCGCTCGGCCGCCACGCGCCCGATGCGCAGGCCGAGGACGACATCGCCCTCGGTTTCCGCATCGTGCGCGCGCTGGGCGCGCTTGATATCGGCCAGGCGGCGGTGGTGCAGCAGGGCCTCGTGCTCGGCGTCGAGGCGATCGAAGGCACCGACGCGCTCATCGCCCGCTGCGCCGGCCTGCGCCGCGAAGGTCCGGGCGGCGTGCTGATCAAGGCGCCGAAGCCGGGACAGGAGCGCCGCGCCGATCTGCCGACGATCGGCCGGCGCACGGTCGAAGGCGCCGCGGCCGCCGGCTTGCGCGGCATCGCCGTCGAGGCCGGCGCGAGCCTCATCATCGATCGCGCCGCGATCGTCGCTGCCGCCGACCAGGCCGGCCTTTTCGTCGTCGGCGTCGCGCGGCCATGAGCGGTACGCCGACCGGGCAGGGCGGCAGCCAGCCGCTCATCTACATCATTGCGGGCGAGCCCTCGGGCGATGCGCTGGGCGGTCGCCTGATGGCGGCGCTTCGGGAGCGCAGCGCGAAGCCCTTGCGCTTTGCCGGGATCGGCGGCGAGCGCATGGCGGAGCAGGGGCTCGATAGCCTGGTCCCGCTGCACGAGCTGGCGATCATGGGCGTCGCCGAGGTGCTGCCGCGCGCGCGCCGCATCCTGCGCCGCGTCGCCGAGGCCGTCGCCGAGATCCAGCGCTTGCGCCCGGCGGCGGTCGTCACCATCGACAGCTCCGGTTTCACCTGGCGTGTGGCGCAGCGGCTGCGGCGGCAGGGCGAACGCCTGCCGCTCATCCATTACGTCGCCCCGATGGTATGGGCATGGCGCGCCGGACGGGCGCGGCGCATGGCGCGCTGGTACGATCACCTCCTGGTGCTGCTGCCCTTCGAGCCGCCCTATTTCACGCGGGTCGGCCTTGCCTGCACCTATGTCGGACACCCCGTGGTGGAAAGCGGCGCCGGACGCGGCGACGGCGCGGCTTTCCGCCAGCGCCATGGCATCCCGCCTACCGCGCCGCTGCTGACCGTGCTGCCCGGCAGCCGGCGCGGCGAGGTGGCGCGGCTGTTGCCGCCCTTCGCCGGTGCCGTCGCCGACCTCGCCCGGCGCCACGTCGATTTGCGCGTGGTGGTGCCGACCACGGCGACCGTGGCGGACACCGTAGGCGCGGCGGTGCGCGGTTGGCCCGTGCCGACCATCGTCGTCCGCGGCGAGCGCGAGAAATACGACGCATTTGCCGCCAGCGACGCGGCGCTCGCCGCCTCCGGCACGGTGGCGCTCGAGCTGGCCATGGCACGGCTTCCGGCGGTGGTGGCTTACCGCATCAGCCCATTGACCGCGTGGCTGGTGCAGCGCATGGTCAAGGTCAAGTACATGCATTTGCTCAACCTTATCCTGGACCGTGCCGTCGTGCCCGAGCTGCGGCAGCAGGATGTCAACGCCGCGCGGCTCGGCGCGGAAGTGGAACGGCTTTTGGCCGATCCCGCCGCGCGCGAGGCGCAAGTGGCGCAGTGTCGGCACGCGCTGCACCGGCTCGGGCTGGGCGAGTTGTCGCCGAGCCGCCGCGCCGCGGACGAGGTGCTGGCGATCATCGCCCGACATTCACGCGATCGGAACCAGGCCGTTGCCCGACCAGAAACCGAACGGAGGACGAGATGAACCCGATGACAGCCACCAAGACCGCGAGCGCGGCCGGCGTCGGCGAGGCGCGCATGCTGCACACCATGCTCCGCGTCTTCGACCTGAAGAAGTCGCTCGACTTCTACGCAAGGCTCCTGGGCATGCAGGTGCTGCGCCAGCGCGAGGTGCCGGAGGGCCGCTATACCCTCGCCTTTGTCGGCTATGGCGACGAGGCCAGCAGCACGGTGATCGAGCTCACCCACAATTGGGACCAGAAGGAACCCTATGTGCTCGGCACCGCGTTCGGCCATCTCGCCATCGGGGTCAGCGACGTCTATGCCACCTGCGACAAGCTCGCCAAGGAAGGCGTCAAGATCACGCGCGCGCCGGGGCCGGTGAAGTTCGGCACCACCGTCATCGCCTTCATCGAGGATCCCGACGGGTACAAGATCGAGCTCATTCAGCGTGGCTGACGCGGCGCGCGCGCCGCGCATCGACACGCGTATCGAGGAGCGCACCGCCGGGCGCATCGCGCACGTCACCGTCGACCACCCGGGCAAGCTCAACATCCTCAATCGGGCGCTCATCGCCGCCCTCGGGAACCAGCTCACGGCCCTTGCCGACGACGAGAGCTTGCGCGCGGTGGTGCTGCGCGGCGCCGGCGAGCGCGCCTTCATCGGCGGCGCCGATATCCGCGACATGGCCCTGCTCGATGACGGGAGCGCGCGCGACTTCATCACGCTGCTTCACCGCGCCTGCGACGCGGCGCGCCGGCTGCCGGTGCCGGTCATCGCGCGCATCGAGGGCTATGCGCTGGGCGCCGGGCTCGAAGTCGCGGCCGCCTGCGACCTGCGCATCGCCGCCGACGGCGCGCGCTTCGGCATGCCCGAAGTCAAGGTCGGCATCCCATCGGTGATCGAGGCGGCGCTGCTGCCGTCGCTGATCGGCTGGGGCAGGACGCGGCGTCTGCTCTACACCGGCGAGACCATCGATGCGACAGAGGCCGAGCGCTGGGGCCTCGTCGAGCGCTGCGTGCCGAAGGCCGAGCTCGACGGTGCGGTCGAGCAGGTGTTGGAAGCGATCCTCGCTTGCGGCCCGCGCGCGATCCGCCTGCAGAAGGCGCTCATCCGCGAGTGGGAGGATCTGCCGCTGTCGCAGGCGATCGCTCGCGGCATCACCCGCTTCGGCGAGGCATTCCAGACGGACGAGCCTCAGCGCATGATGGCTGCATTTCTGGCGGGCAAGGCACGGCAGAAGAAATAACCTGGTGATCACACATTCACCTTGTTGCCGCACAACAGGCCAAAAAAGCCACAGGGATAAGACTTCCGAAAGCTTCGTACCTCACCGTTGAGGGGCATTGACCATCCTCACTTGGAGACCACGCATGTTTTCGATTAATGCCCGTAAAGTTGCGACGATCGCGCTGGCTGGCGTTTTTGCCGCCGGGACCGCCTCGGCCGCCATGGCCGACACGCAGTGGGACAAGGACCATCCCCGCCGCGACCAGGTGAACGACCGCCTGCAGAACCAGAACAAGCGCATCCATCATGAAGTCAAGGAAGGCGAAATGTCGAAAGCGAAGGCAGCGAAGCTGCATCGCGAAGACCGCGCCATCCGCAAGGAAGAGCGCCGCATGGCCGCGCGCAATGACGGTCACATCACCAAGGCGGAGCAGGCCAAGCTGAACCGGCAGGAGAACGCGGTCAGCAAGCAGATCGGCCAGTAACCGCTGCGTCGCGCATGAGAACGGGGGCGCCCGAAGCGCCCCCGTTTCATTTCAACCGACGCTTGGCGCGCGTCAGCCCCGCTTCTCCACAGGCACGTAGTGGCGCAGCGTGTTACCTGTATAGAGCTGGCGCGGGCGGCCGATCTTCTGGTTGGGGTCCTCGATCATCTCGTTCCACTGCGCGACCCAGCCCACCGTCCGCGCGATCGCGAACAACACGGTGAACATCGAAGTGGGGAAGCCCATCGCGCGCAGAATGATGCCCGAATAGAAATCGACGTTGGGATAGAGCTTCTTCTCGACGAAATACTCGTCGTGCAGCGCGATCCGCTCGAGCTCCATGGCGAGGTCCAGCAGCGGCTCGTCGCGCACGCCGAGCTCGTCGAGCACCTGGTGGCAGGCTTTGCGCAGCACGGCCGCGCGCGGGTCATAGTTCTTGTAGACGCGGTGGCCGAAGCCCATGAGGCGGAAATTGTCGTCCTTGTCCTTGGCGCGCTTGATGAATTCAGGGACCCGCTTCTTGTCGCCGATCTGGCCCAGCATCTTCAGCACGGCCTCGTTGGCGCCGCCATGCGCCGGGCCCCACAGCGAGGCGATGCCCGCGGCGATGCAGGCGAAGGGATTGGCGCCCGACGAACCCGCCATCCGCACCGTCGAGGTCGAGGCGTTCTGCTCGTGATCGGCGTGCAGGATGAAGATGAGGTCCATGGCGCGCGCCAGAACCGGGTTCACCTTGTACTCCTCGCACGGCACCGCAAAGGCCATGTGCAGGAAGTTCTCGGCGTATTTGAGCTCGTTGCGCGGATAGATGAAGGGCTGGCCCAGCGAGTACTTGTAAGCCATCGCCGCCATGGTCGGCATCTTCGCGATGAGGCGGTAGCTGGCGACGACGCGCTGGCGCGCATCGGTGATGTCGGTCGAATCGTGATAGAAGGCGGAGAGGGCGCCGACCACGCCGCACATCACCGCCATCGGATGCGCGTCGCGCCGGAAGCCGCGATAGAAGGTCGTCAGCTGCTCATGCACCATGGTGTGCATGGTGATGTCGCGCTCGAATTGCTTCTTCTGACCGGCCGTCGGCAGCTCGCCATTGAGCAGGAGATAAGCGACCTCCATGAAGTCGCTGTGCTCGGCCAGCTCCTGGATGGGATATCCCCGATACATCAACTGGCCTTCATCGCCGTCGATGAAGGTTATCTTGGATTCGCAGCTCCCGGTCGCGGTGTAGCCGGGATCGAAGGTGAAATGGCCGAGATCGGGATAGAGCTTGCGGATGTCGACGACCTTGGGGCCCAGCGTCCCCGACAGCAGGGGTAGCTCGGCCGATTTGCCATTCGAGTTGTCGGTCAGGGTGACGGTTTCCTTGGCGGCGGATGCCTTGGTTTTTGCGGCGGCGGTTTTCGTATCCATCGGCTGCGATCCTCAGTTGCGCTGTTGCGCTGCAATATTCCCGCGGCACCGCAGCATAGGCCGCTCAGCACTGCGAAGCAAACACCGGCTACCGCGGTTGCGGCATCGTTCGACCATCAAAAAGCATGGCCTCGATCGCGTCCAGTGAGCGTCGGCGTCAGGCCTCCTTCGCAGCCGAATCGCGTAGCCGGGCGAGGGTCTCGTCGCGGCCGAGCACGGCCATGACCTCGAAGATCGGCGGCGAGGATGTCGACCCCGCCAGCGCCGCCCGCAGCGGCTGTGCGACGGCGCCGAGCTTCAGCCCGCGACCCTCGGCGAAGCCCCGCACCAGTTCCTCGAGCGCCGGTGCCGACCAGCCCGCACCGGCGAGGGCCGGGAGAAGCTCGGCAAGCAAGCGCCGGGCGTCCGCGCTCAGGAGCGCCTTGGCCTTGTCGTCGAGCGGGATGGGCCGGCGCTCGACATAGAAGCGGGCATTGTCGGCGAGCTCGATGAGCGTCTTGGCGCGCGGCTTGAGGCCTGGGATGCCCGCGAGAAGGCGCGCCTGCTGCTGGCCGTCGAGCGGCTGGCCGAGCGCCTGCTCGAGCCGTGGCGCCAGCAGCGACGCCAGTCGCGCATCCGGGGCCTCGCGCAGATAGTGCCCGTTGAGGTTGGCGAGCTTGGCGAAATCGAAGCGCGCGGCCGCGCGCCCGACCGCGTCGATGTCGAACCACTCGACCGCCTGGGCGGTCGAGATGATCTCGGCATCGCCAT
>DASWFH010000160.1:0-2091 GCA_036394355.1 Allostellaceae bacterium
GGCCGCGCGCCGCGCCGCATCTTCGACGACGACGAAGCGCCAGGGCTGGCTCAATCCCACCGAGGGGGCGAGCGAGGCAAGCTGCAACAGGTGCTCGATGGCGCCCGGCGGCAGTGCATCGCGACGGAAGCGGCGCACGTCGCGCCGCCACACGATGAGGTCGCGCAGCGCGTCGCGGAAGGCCGGGTCGAAGGCCGTCATCTCTTCCCGCGGGCGTCGACCGGCCAGATCTCGACCAGCGTCTCGCCGCTGACGACGTGATAGAAATCGTGCAGGTTGACGGTCGGGTCGCAATGCGGCGTCACGCATTCGATCATCGCGCCGAGCGGCGGGCGCGGCGCGCCCGGCGGCAGGATCAGCTTGCCGTGCTCGTCGCCGAAGAACTCGTAGCGGCTGCCCGGCGGCGCGCCGCGCGCCAATTCCGGCGCGGGACCGTCGGTGGCGAAGCATTTAAGGCCGCCATCGGTGGTGACATAGCCTGGCGCATTGGCGCTCACCACCGCGGTGGCGACGAAGAGCGCCGTCTCGAAGGGCGGCGCGTTGCGCCCATCCTTGAGCGCGCGCAAATAGTCGACATCCATGAACACGTAAGAGCCGACCTGCAGCTCGGTGAAGAGTCGCGCCTCGGGATCGACGTCGAAGGTGCCGGTGCCGGCGCCGCTGACGATCGGCACGTCGATCCCGGCATCGCGCAGCCGCGCGACGATGCCGCGCAGGCGCTCGAGCTGCGCCAGCGCCCGGCTGCGGCGCTCGTCGCGCATGGGAATGTGCTGCAGATTGCCGGAATAGGATTGGATGCCGCGCAGGATGATCCCGTCCGTCGCGACCGCTTCGCGCGCCAGCGCCGCCAACGCCGCCTCGTCGGCGCAGCCGGTGCGGCCATGCCCGGCGGAGAAATCGACGAGGACGTCGAGCGGCTTGCCGGCCTGGCGCGCAGCGCGCGCCAGCGCCGCGAGATTGTCGGGGTGATCGACGACGACGCTCAATCCCTCATGCGGCCGGGCGTGCAGCGCGACGAGGCGCGCGATCTTGGCTTCCGTCACCTGCGGCGAGGTGATGTGCACGCCGGGGATGCCGGCGGCGACCATGACCTCCGCCTCGCCCAGCGTGGCGCAGCAGATGCCGAGCGCGCCTGCCTCGACCTGCAGCTGCGCGATGCGCGCCGATTTATGCGTCTTGGCGTGCGGCCGCAGAGCCACGCCGACGGCGCGCGCATGCGCCGCCATCGCCGCGATGTTGCGCTCGAGCGCCTCGCGATCGATGAGCAGCGCCGGCGTGTCGAGCGCGGCGCGGCTGCCGGGCTTGCCGATGAAGCGGGCGTTGGGGCCGAGGGCGGTCATGGAGCGCATGATCCCTGTGGCGATGCCGGAATCAAGCGTCGCCGCAGACAACCGCCGGCTTTCCCACTCGTCCTTCGAGACGCGCTTGCGGCGCTCCTCAGGACGAGGGCCGAATTTCTCCTCACCCTGAGGAGCCCGCGCAGCGGGCGTCTCGAAGGGTGAATCGGGAAGCGCCTCAGCGCTCTGCGGCAAACGCGGCCTCGTCCACGTCGCGCAGGTGGCAGGCGACGGAATGGCCGGGGCGCACTTCGCGCATCGCCGGCTCCTCGACGCGGCAGCGCGGCTCGGCGTAGGGGCAGCGGGTGTGGAAGCGGCACCCCGCGGGCGGGTTGATCGGGCTCGGCACGTCGCCGGCGAGGATGATGCGCTGGCGCTGCGCGTCCGGGTCGGGCAGCGGCACCGCCGAGAGCAGGGCCTCGGTATAGGGATGGAGCGGCGCCCGGAACAGCGCGTCCTTGTCGGTGATCTCGACGATCTTGCCGAGATACATGACGGCGATGCGGTGGCTGATGTGCTCGACCACGGCCAAATCATGTGCGACGAACAGGTAGGACAGGCGTAATTCGCGCTGCAGGTCCTTCAGCAGGTTCACCACCTGCGCCTGCACGGAGACGTCGAGCGCCGAGACCGGTTCGTCGCAGACGATGAGGCTCGGGTTGACCGCGAGCGCGCGGGCGATGCCGATGCGCTGGCGCTGCCCGCCCGAGAATTCGTGCGGGTAGCGCCGCATCGCCTCTGCGCGCAAGCCGAC
>DASWFH010000161.1:0-1666 GCA_036394355.1 Allostellaceae bacterium
CGCATGGCGGTAATTGATGCGGAAGGCCCAATAGACCAGCAGCACGTCGAGGCCGAAGAACGGCGTCACCGGCCACGCGCCGTGCAGCACGAAGGCGAGGCTGACGCAGAAGCTCACCGCCGCCAGCACCAGCATCAGCACGGCGAAGCCGCGCGGCGGCAGGCTGCGATGGGGCGACAGCACCGCGTCGTAGAAGACGGTCGGTGCCGGCTCTGCGCCTCGCTCGCTCATGCCATCACCATAGGTCAGGCGTCGCCTGAGGTAAACGCCGCTTTCCCGGCCGTGGCGTCGCCGCTACCATCGCGCCGATGAGCCCCCAGGACGCCGACGAGTTCTTCCGCCGCCTCGCCGCGGCGCGGCCCGATCCCAAGACCGAGCTCGACTACATCAATCCCTTCACGCTGCTGGTCGCGGTGGTGCTGTCGGCGCAGGCGACCGATGTCGGCGTCAACAAGGCGACGGTGCCGCTCTTCGCCGTCGCCGACACGCCGCAGAAGATGGTGGCGCTCGGCGAGGAGAAGCTGACTGGCTACATCAAGACCATCGGCCTCTACCGCACCAAGGCGAAGAACGTCATCGAATTGAGCCGCCAGCTCATCGCGAACCATGGCGGCGAGGTGCCGCGCACGCGCGAGGCGCTGGAGGCGCTGCCCGGCGTCGGGCGCAAGACCGCCAATGTCGTGCTCAACACCGCGTTCGGCGAGCCCACCATCGCCGTCGACACGCATGCCTTTCGCGTCGCCAACCGCACCGGCCTCGCCCCCGGCAACACGCCGCTGGTGGTCGAGCAGGAGCTCGACCGCATCGTGCCCGACAAGTGGAAGCACGGCGCGCATCACTGGCTCATCCTGCACGGGCGCTATGTCTGCGTCGCGCGCAAGCCGCATTGCGAAATCTGCGTCGTCAACGACCTCTGCGCCTATCCGGCGAAGACCACGCTGGCCGCCGCGCCAACGCCGGCGCCGCACGCTCGCAAAGCTCTCGCGACGGCCAAGGCCGCGAAGAAGAAGCGCGGCAGCGCTCGCTAGCGCCGTCAGCCGCCGGGCTTGTGCTCGTCGCCGGGGCGGTGGTCCTTCGGCGGCGCATGCGCGGGCGCCGGCTGCGCTGCCGGGGCGGGACGGCCTTGCGGCGCGGCTTGCCGCGGCTGCGGCGCGCGCACCCAGCCTTGCGGCGTCGGGGCGAGGCGCGTCTGCTGCACCGGGCGCCCGACCGGCGGCGCCGGTTGCCGCTGCGGCGGGGCGGCGACCGGTGGGGGTGCCTGTCGCTGCGGCGGGGCGGCGACCGGGGCGCGCGGCGCGGCAGGCACGGCCGGCGGCCTCGGCGGTGTCGGCGGCGGCACCGGCCGCACCACCAGCGGCCCGGCCAGATTCGGCAGAGGCGCGGGCCTCGCCTCGTCGCGATGCGGCGCGATCGGCGGCGGCGCGCCGCGGGTCGCTTGCGGCGCGGCGGGAACGGCATGCGGCGCCGGGCTTGGCGCGGCGTCGCGCTGCGGCGGCGGGGCAAAGGCGGCGCGCGGCGGCCCGTTGCGGTCGAGGCGATGGCCGAACTCCGGTCCGGGCGAGGTCGGCACGCTGGGCTCGGCGCGGCCGGGCGGCGCGAACTCGCGCACCGGCGTGCGCGCGATGCTCGCCGGCGCGTGGGGCTGCGGCACATGCATCTCCGCCGC
>DASWFH010000162.1:0-1719 GCA_036394355.1 Allostellaceae bacterium
GGAGCGGAAGCGCGGCGTCTCGCCCCGGTCGATGGCGTCGAGCGCCGCCGCATCGCTGTAGCTGTTGAGGCGGCGGAACATGTCGCTCAGATCGCGATCGACGTAATGATCGAGCGGATGCTGCAGCTCGCGCCGCGCGCCGGTGTAGCTCACCGGCGGATGTACGCGGCCTAGTCCCCAGCGCTTGCCGCCGGGGCGGTAGAGCGCCGCGCGCATCGCCGCGCCGTTATAGGCGCCCCAGCCGTGACGGATCAGCTTGGCGCCGACATGGTTGGCGATGGGGATGAGGAAATAGGCCTCGCCCGCTGTGGGGATGACGCGCCGGATCTCCTCGGCGAGGCCGGGCGTCACGCGCTCGTCGGCGTCGACCTCGATGATCCACTCGCCGCGGCACGCGGCGGCGGCGGCGGTGCGGCGCTCGCCCTCGAAGGGCCAGGCGCCCTCGACGACGCGGGCGCCGAACATGCGCGCGATCTCGGCCGAGCGGTCGGTGGTACGGTCGAGCACGACGACGATCTCGTCGGCGAAGCGCAGCGTCTCCAGACAGGCCGGCAGCTGCTTCTCCTCGTTGCGCGCCACCACCAGCGCCGACAGCATCAGCTCGGCACGGCCGACCCCCTTGGCCTTGGCTTCGTCCACCGCTCTCGCCCCCACGGCCTCCCGCGCGATTCTAGCACAAGGCGGGGGCCGCGCCGCCCTGCCCTGCGGCCGCCCGCGGCATTGTCACGCGCGGCAATTCTTCCTAAGCTCGGCCAGAGGCAAAGAGCGGGAGACCCGGATGCAACTCGCCGCGGTGACGCTGGACGACAAATACACCCTGCCATCGGGCCGCATCTATCTCTCCGGCGTCCAGGCGCTGGTGCGGCTGCCGATGCTGCAGCACCAGCGCGACCAGGCGGCGGGGCTCAACACCGGCGGCTTCATCTCGGGATATCGCGGCTCGCCCCTGGGCGTCTACGACAACGCGCTGTGGCAGGCGCGCCGCTTTTTGCAGCAGCACAACATCCAGTTCCTGCCCGGCATCAACGAGGACCTCGCGGCGACCGCGGTATGGGGCAGCCAGCAGGTGAATCTGTTCCCGCAGGCCACCGTCGACGGCGTCTTCGCCCTCTGGTACGGCAAGGGCCCGGGCGTCGACCGCTCGACCGATGCGCTGAAGCACGCCAACGCCGCCGGCACCTCGCCCCATGGCGGCGTCATCGCCATCGCCGGCGACGACCATGGCTGCCAGTCCTCGACCTTGGCGCATCAGAGCGAGCACATCTTCGAAGCGGCGATGATCCCGATCCTGAACCCGGCGACGGTGCAGGAATATCTCGATTTCGGGCTGTACGGCTTCGCCCTGTCGCGCTTCTCCGGCTGCTGGGTCGGCTTCAAGGCGATCGCCGAGACGGTCGAGAGCAGCGCCTCGGTCTATGCCGATCCGCACCGCGTCGAGATCGTGCTGCCGCCGGATTTCGTCATGCCGCCGGGCGGCCTCAACATCCGCTGGCCCGACCCGCCGCTCGACGCCGAGCGCCGGCTGCACGGGCCGAAGATGGCGGCGGTCGCCGCCTTCGTGCGCGCCAACAAGATCGACCGGCTGGAGATCGACCCGCGCGCGGCACGGCTCGGCATTATTACCACCGGCAAGGCCTATCTCGACGTGCGCCAAGCGCTCGCCGATCTCGGCCTCGACGACAAGGCGGCGGCCGCGCTCGGCATCCGCCTCTACAAGGT
>DASWFH010000163.1:0-1999 GCA_036394355.1 Allostellaceae bacterium
GCCGGCCGGGAAGACGCTGGGCGGGGTGGCGCGGCGCACGCGCGAGGCGATCCTTGTCGCCGAGGCCGCCGGCTTCGACGTGATCATCGTCGAGACCGTCGGCGTCGGCCAGTCGGAGACCGCGGTCGCCGACATGGTCGATCTGTTCCTGCTGCTGCTCGCGCCCGGCGGCGGCGACGACCTGCAGGGGATCAAGAAAGGCATCGTCGAGCTCGCCGACCTGCTGGTGGTCAACAAGGCCGACGGCGACCTGAAGCCGGCTGCGCTGCGCGCGGTCGCCGACTATCGCCACGCCGTGCGCATGCTGCGCCCGGCCGCGGCGGCGGGGGACGCGCCGGTGCTCGCGGTCTCCGCGCTGGCGCGCGAGGGCATCGACACGGTGTGGCGCATGGTCGAGCGCGAGCTCGCGGCGCAGCGCGCGAGCGGCGCGCGCGACCGGCGCCGCGCCGCCCAGGCGCGCGCCGCGCTGTGGAGCGAGATCGGCGAAGGCCTGCTCGACCTGTTCAAGGCCGATGCGCGCGTCGCCAAGCGCCTCGCCGCGCTCGAGGCCAAGGTCGCCGCCGGCGGCCTGACGCCAACGGCCGCTGCCCGCGCGGCGCTGGCGGCCTTTCGGGGACGGTCGCGCGCGACTTGACGCCCGCCGGGCGGATGGCCTAGAAAGCCGGCTTTCGCGGGGCCCTTCCGGCCTGGAGGGGTCGTGCCGCGTTCCGAGGATGGGTCATGGCCAAGCGGTGCATCGTTTCCGGCAAGGGCGTTCAGGTCGGCAACAACGTCAGCCACGCCAACAACAAGACCAAGCGGCGCTTCCTGCCCAACCTGCAGCGCACCTCGCTGCTGTCCGATGTCCTCGGCGCCTCCATCCGGCTCCGCGTGTCGACGCGCGGCATCCGCACCATCGAGCACAATGGCGGCATCGACGCCTGGCTGCTCGGCACCGCCGACGCGAAGCTCAGCGCCGAGGCGCGCCGCCTCAAGCGGCGCATCGCCGCCGCTGCGGCGCGCAAGGCGGCAACCGCGGCCTCCTGAGCCACCGGCCGATCATCCGGATACGCTGAGCAGGGTCTAGGCTGTCGAGCCGCGCGACAGGCCGGTCGCGGCCGGCTCGTCGCGATAGTAGAGCGCGCCCATCAGCATCGAGACGGTGGCGCCGTCCTCCGACAGCGGCAGCCACAGCACCTCGAACCGGAGCGGGGTGCGGCCCAGCAGCCGATTGTCGGTCGTCGCCAGCGGCCGCCGTTGCTCGACGACGGTGCGGCAGCGTTCGATCAGCATGGCGCGGTTCTTCGCGTTGGGCAGCTCGTCGGCCATCTTGCCGGTCATGTCGTAGCCGGCGCGCAGCGCCAGCGCGGTGCCGTGCAGACGGAAGCGGAAACGCAGCGGCTGATAGAGCACGTCGAGCAGCATGACGTGGCCCAGCGCGTAGCGAAAATCGAACGGATCGATGTCGCGCCGCGCCGGGAATTCGCGCCCGCGGCGCAGCCCTTCCCAATAGGCGTAGAGCCGCCGCAGATCCGGCGTTTCGATGTTGTCGGTCAGACTGGGCATGAAGCCGGCGATCATGTGAGGAGGGTCAGCATCGTCGCCGAAAGTCATGAAATGAGCATGAACGGGCGCCCGCCCGTCCGCAATTGAGGCGAATGCGCGGGATCGCGGCTGCAAGCGCGGCTTCGCGCGAGTGGATGCGGCACGCGTCCCCAACACAGTTGTCCGGCAGAGTGCTCGCGGGGGGCGCCGTCCGCATCACGCCGGACGAGTTTTGCGAAAATTGCACCGGGCGTTCACCGGCGATTAACGCCCCCGCGTCATGCTACGCCGTAAGAGGAATCCGGCGGATCGCAGGTCGCACGATGGACGAGGAATCAATCGGCTTGCTGGGCGTGCTGCTGATCGTGACGGGTCTGGTGCTGAGCCATCAGGTCCAGACCAGCCACGCCCTGCCGCAACTGCACGACATGCACTGGCCGGATGTCGTCGAGGTTCTCGGCTGCGGCAACGAGAC
>DASWFH010000164.1:0-10519 GCA_036394355.1 Allostellaceae bacterium
AACAGCGCGGCGCCGACCGCCAGATAAATCATGACCAGAATCGCCAGATTCATCATCCGCCACTCCCGCGCACAATCTACCCGAGCCTGTTCCAAGGGGGTTAGCGAAACATGAATCTTTCCTCTCCTCGTTGATTGGTTGGTGCTCGGCCCCCGTGCTACGCTCCCCCGCGCTCTCGGTGGCCCTGGCGCAGCGGAGTCGCATGCTGATCGGCGTTCCCAAGGAAGTGAAGCCGCACGAATATCGCGTCGGGCTGGTGCCCGGCAGCGTGCGCGAAGTCGTCCATCACGGCCATCAGGTGCTGGTCGAGAGCGGCGCCGGCGCCGGCATCGGCTTCGACGATCAGGCCTATGAGCGGGCCGGCGCGCGCATCGCGGCCGACGCCGATGCCGTCTTCGCCGCGGCCGAGATGATCGTCAAGGTGAAGGAACCGCAGCCGGCGGAGATCGCGCGGCTGCGGCCGGGCCAGGTGCTCTTCACCTATCTCCATCTCGCTGCCGACCGCGGGCAAACCGAAGGGTTGATCAAATCCGGCGCGACCTGCATTGCCTACGAGACGGTGACCAATGCGCGGGGCGGGCTGCCGTTGCTGGCGCCGATGAGCGAGGTCGCCGGACGCATGTCGATCCAGGTCGGCGCGCATTGGCTGGAGAAGGAGCAAGGCGGCCCCGGCATCCTCCTGGGCGGCGTGCCCGGCGTCGCCGCGGCGAAGGTGGTGATCCTCGGCGGCGGCGTTGCCGGCACCAATGCGGCGCGCGTGGCGATGGGGATGGAGGCTTACGTCGCCGTCATCGACCGCTCGCTGCAGCGCCTCTACGAGCTCGACATGCAGTTCGGCTCGCAGCTCCACACGCTCTACGCCACCATGGAGAACATCGAGCGCGAAGTGCTGAGCGCCGACCTCGTCATCGGCGCGGTGCTGGTGCCGGGCGCGGCGGCGCCCAAGCTGGTGAGCCGCGAGCTGGTGCGGGCGATGAAGCCCCGCGCGGTGCTGGTCGACATCGCCATCGACCAGGGCGGCTGCTTCGCCACCAGCCGCCCGACCACGCATGCCGAGCCGACCTATGTCGAGGAGGGCGTCATCCACTACTGCGTCACCAACATGCCCGGCGCGGTGGCGCGCACCTCGACCTTCGCCCTCAACAACGCGACCTTGCCCTTCGTGCTCGACCTCGCCGACAAGGGCTGGCGCCGCGCGCTCGCCGAGGACCCGCATCTGCGCGCCGGCCTCAACATTCATGCCGGCCGCGTCACGCATGAGGCGGTGGCGCGGGATCTCGGCCTCGATTTCACGCCGCCGGCACAGCTGCTGGCCGAATAGCAGCCATTCCATTTCCGCCCGGCGTTCTTGTTGCTCGGGAATGGCGTCTTGTGCTACGCCCGCATCTAGCGCGTTAGCGAACAAGAACGCGAGCGTCTTGGGATGGAGAATGCCGGATGTCGGATGACCGCAACGGGTCGGGCCGCGGTTCGTGGGCCTACTGGCTGCTGCTGATCCCGTTCATCGCCTTGCTGTGGGTCCCCTCCTACAATGCGGTCGAGCCGCGCTGGCACGGCATCCCCTTTTTCTACTGGTACCAGTTCCTGTGGGTCTTCATCAGCTCCGGGCTGACGGCGTTCGTCTATTTCGTCACCGAGCGGAAGTGAGGGGCGCCCATGCCGATCAACTGGGTGGCGCTGATCGTCTTCGTTGCCTTCTTCGGCTTCGTGACCTTCCTCGGCTTCGCTGCGGCGCATTGGCGGCGCGGCGATCTCGATCTGCTGCATGAATGGGGCCTGGCCGGCGGGCGCTTCGGCACCCTCATTACCTGGTTCCTGCTGGGCGGCGATGTCTACACCGCCTACACCTTCATCGCCGTCCCCGCGCTTGCCTTCGGCAGCGGTGCGCTCGCCTTCTTCGCCGTGCCGTACACGATCATCGTCTACCCCTTCGTCTTCATGGTGTTTCCGCGGCTGTGGTCGGTGGCGAAGCGCCACGGCTACATCACCGCGGCCGATTTCGTGCGCGGGCGCTACGGCAACAAATGGCTGGCGCTCGCCGTGGCGCTCACCGGCATCGTCGCGACGATGCCCTATATCGCCCTCCAACTCGTGGGCATCCAGGTGGTGATCGCCGCCATGGGCATCGAATCGACCGGCTGGTTTGGCGACCTGCCGCTGGTCATCGCTTTCGTCGTCCTCGCGGCCTTCACCTACACCAGCGGCTTGCGCGCGCCGGCGGCGATCGCCATCGTCAAGGATTTGATGATCTACATCACGGTTGCGGCGGTGGTCATCATCGTCCCCCTCCAGCTCGGCGGCTACGCCAAGATCTTCGGCGCGGTGCCGCCACAGAAGCTGATCCTGCCGCCGCCGCCGCCCGGCTCGCTCGGCGCCTACAGCACCTACGCGACCTTGGCCTTGGGCTCGGCGCTCGCTCTATTTCTCTACCCGCATACGATCACCGGCGTGCTCAGCTCCTCGAGCCGGCACGTCATCCGGCGCAACGCCGCGCTGCTGCCGGCCTATACCTTCCTTCTGGGGCTGATCGCGCTGCTCGGATTCATCGCCATCGCCGCCGGCGTCGGGGACATGCCGCAGTACAAACCCTTTTTCGCCCAGTATAAGGCCAATTTCGCCGTTCCGGCGCTGCTGCTGAATCAATTCCCGGCCTGGTTCGTCGGCTTCGCCTTCGCCGCCATCGGCATCGGCGCGCTGGTGCCGGCGGCGATCATGTCGATCGCCGCCTCCAATCTATGGACGCGCAACATCTACAAGGAATTCTTCAACCCGAGCTGCACGCCGAAGCAGGAAGCGCAGATGGCGAAATGGGTGTCGCTGATCGTCAAGTTCGGCGCGCTCGTCTTCGTGCTCGGCTTATCCTCGCAATACGCGATTTACCTGCAGCTCCTCGGCGGCGTGTGGATCATCCAGACCCTGCCGGCGGTGGTGCTCGGCCTCTACACGCGCTGGCTCAACCAATGGGCCCTGCTGATCGGCTGGGCGGCCGGCATCGTCAGCGGCACCTGGATGGCGGCGAGCGTCAATTTCGCCGCGGCATTTCCGCTGCGTATCGGCGGCCTCACCGCGCCTGGCTACATCGCGGTGTGGACGCTGATCCTGAACCTCATCGTCACCGTGGTGCTGACGGCGATCTTCACCGCACTCGGCGCCGCCAAGCCGCGCGACGAGACCGCGGCCGCCGATTACGTCTGAGCGCTCAGAAGGTCTTGTCGCGCTTGGCCGCGTCGATGTAGCGCTGTGCGTCCTCGGGCAGCAGCAGGCGCTCGCGGACGAGCGCGTTCGCCGCCGCCGTGAGTTTGGCGACGTAGCCGGCATGGTCGCCATAGAGCTCCTCGAGCGACGGGCGCGGATCGCCGCTTTTCGCCCGCTCGGCCTGGGTCTTCGCCAGCGGCGCGTAACTGCCGTCGCGGTCGCACAGCTCGCCTTCGGGAAAGGGCGCCTTGTAGGCGTTCCAGCCGGTGTATGTCGCGAGCGGCGCGGCGATGTCGGGCAGGAGGATGCCCGCGAGCTCGTTGCCGTCGGCCGCGACCTTGGCGACGAGCGGCCGGTATTGCTGCCCGCCGGCCGGCTTGGGTTCGACCCAATCGGCGAAGCGCGCGATGGCGTTGGTGCTGCGCACGACGTGGAATTCGGGGATCGCCGGGAAGCCAGTCGCATCGGGCGCCACCAGCGTGCCGTCGGCGAGATGCGGCACCCGGCTCGTCGGCGGCGCCGTGCCTTTCTCCACCCACTCGTCGAGATCGACCAGCAGCGCGCGCAGCGCCGCCGAGGGGCTGTGCGGGTTGCGCCGGTTGACGCACGGGCCCGCCGCCGGCGTGAGGCCGACGCGGCCCGCGTGCTGCGTGCCCGTGACCATGAACACGCGCGCTTCTGAGGGCAGCTCGACGTCGCGCGTGCCGAGCGGATCGGTGGCGAGCAGCGACGCGCCTTTCTGCCAATACTCGGTCGAGGTGTTGACCTCGATCAGCTTCGGATCGAAGCCGTCATAGCGGAAGAGCGAGCCGCGCTTGCCGGTGATGGGATCGTCGAGCGTCGCGGTCGAGAACGGGAATTCGTTCTCGGGCATGAGGTGATCCTCATGCTGCGTGTTGGTGCGGAACGGCTGGCCGAATTCGTCATTGAGGAAGACGCGGCCGACGCCCGAGATGTGTGTCAGCACGCCGTCGAACACCTTGCGATGTGCCTCGGACTGGTTAAAGCCCTGGGCGATGAAGTCGCGCAAATACCGGCCGCTCTGCGAAATGCCGAAGGCGAGCACCTCCTTCGCATCGATGCAGAGGCCGCCGCAAATGCCGTCGTGATAGCGTAGGAAATCGACCAGATCGCGCGTCGCGGCGAAGCCGATGCCGAGCACCCTCGGGTCCTTGGCATCGTAGGTGAGTTCATAAAGCGAGCCCGGCAGCGGCTTCGTCCCCTCCGGCAGCAGCTTGATGCTGCGCTCGTCGACGAAGGCCCAGCCGTCGGCGGGAATCGCGCGCGCGGGCTCGGCCTCCTTGGCGCGCAGGGTGAGGTGCGCCTTGCCGGTGTCGAGGCTCGCCGCGGCATAGCTGAGCTTGAAGGTGACCGCCTCGGGGGCGCGCGTCCCGCTCACCAGCTCGTCGCGGATGGTGCGGACGATCGGCCGGCCGTTCTCTCGCGCGACCGGCACATGCATGGCCATGCCGTTGTTGGCCCGCGGCGCGTCCGGGTCCCAGCCGGACCACACCATGGTGAATCCGAGGCGGAACAGCAGCGCGTCGCCGGCATCCTCGGCGGTGCGCGGATCGTTGGCGTTGGCGGGCGGCGCGTCCATCAGCCAATGCGTCAGGAATTTGCGGCCGCGGTTGTTGACCTCGTAGAGGAGCTTGTGGTTGCCGCGGTTCGGATCGGCAGGGCGCAGCAGGAAGAAATCGGTGTCGTACTCGACCATGCCGCGGACGTTGCGCGGCGCCTTGTCGAGATCGACGATGCCGCGGTTGCGGGGATCGGCGGGATCGAGCTCGCCCTTGGCCGTGCCGCTGACCCGCTCATAAGCGCCGACCTCGCCGAACGCCGCGCCGTCGGCGAATGGCTCGACCTTGTCGACGACAAGCGCGGTGATCCGCGCTTCGGCGGGTGCGGCGAGCACGACGAGGGCGGCACAGAGGGCGAGCGCGCGCTTCATGGCATGTCCTCCCGATGATGGCGACGCGTTCCGGTCGGTCGCGTCCTATTTGCCGACGAAGACCGGCTTGCGCTTCTCCATGAAGGCGCGGCGGCCTTCGACATAGTCCTTGCTGTCGAAGCAGCGGGCGACCAGCGCCTCGCATCGGCCGCGATCGATCTGCGCGCCGGGTTTGCCGATCTCGGCGACGACGCCCTTCACCGCCCCCATGGTGAGCGGCGCGTTCTCGGCCATGAGCGCGCAGTAGTTCCGCACATAGCCATCGAGCTCCGCTTCCGGCACGGCACGATTGATGAGCCGCATGCCCTGCGCCTCAGGTGCGGTGAAATGGCGCGCGGTGAAGAAGATCTCCTTGGCGTAGGCCGGGCCGACGAGATCGACCAGCTTCTTGACGCCGCCCCAGCGATAGCCGAGCCCGAGCCGCGCCGCCGGGATGCCGAAGCGGGCGTTGTCGGCGGCGATGCGCAGGTCGCAGCCCAGCGCGATGCCGAGCCCGCCGCCGATGCAGAAGCCGTGAATCATGGCGATGGTCGGCTTGCTCACCTCCTGCAGCGCCGCCAGCGCGCCTTCGGCGATCTTGTCGTATTGCGCGATGCTGTCGGCGGAGGAGCGCTGCTTCTCGAATTGCGAGATGTCGGCGCCCGAGATGAAGGCCTTGTCGCCGGCACCTCTGAGGACGATGACGCGGACATCGGGATCGCGCTCGAAATGGTCGAGGATGACCGGCATCGCCTGCCACATATCCAGCGACAGCGCGTTGCGCCGCGCCGGATTGTTGAACATCATCCAGCCGATCGCCCCGTCGGTCTCGGCGATCATGCGCTCGGTCGGCGAAATCATGCTGTTCGTCCTCCTCAGACCACGCCGTCGCGGCGCAGCGCCGCTATGGCGTCGTCGTCATAACCGATCTCGCGCAGCACGGCGTCGGTGTGTTCGCCGCGCTCGGGCGTGGGGCTGTGCAGCCGCGAGGGCGTGCGGCTCAGCGTCACCGCCTGCCCGACCAGCTCGATGCGCCCGAGCGACGGGTGATCGACCGGCTGGGCGATGCCGAGATGCTGCACCTGCGGATCGGCGAAGACCTCGTCCATGCGGTAGATCGGGCCCGAGGGGACGCCGGCCGCGTTGATGAGCGCGATCCATTCGGCCGATGTCTTGGTCTTGGTGATCTCCTCGATGGCGGCGTTGAGCTTGTCGCGATTCTTGAGCCGCCCCTTGTCGCTGGAGTAATCGGGATCGGCGGCGAGGTTGAGCGCGCCCAGCACCTTGCACAAGCGCTGGAACATCTCGGCGCCGGCGGCGGCGATGTTGATATGGCCGTCCTTGGTCTTGAAAACGCCGGTGGGGATGCTGGTCGGATGGTTGTTGCCGGCCTGGCCGGGCACCTCCCTGGCGATCAGCCAGCGCGCCGCCTGGAAGTCGAGCATGGCGATCTGCGCCGACAGCAGCGAGGACTCGACATATTGCCCCTCGCCGGATTCCTCGCGCTCCAGCAGCGCGATCAGGATGCCCATGGCGCAGAAGACGCCGGCGGTGAGGTCGGCGACGGGAATGCCGACGCGCACCGGGCCCTGCCCCGGCAGGCCGGTAATCGACATCAGCCCGCCCATGCCCTGCGCGATCTGGTCAAAGCCGGGCCGGTCGCGATAGGGGCCGTCCTGGCCGAAGCCGGAGATGCTGCCATAGACGAGACGCGGGTTGATCTTGCGCAGGCTCTCATAATCGAGCTTCAGCCGATGCTTCACATCGGGCCGGAAGTTCTCGACCACGACGTCGGCGTCCTTGACCAGCCTGTGCAGGACCTCGAGCGCTTGCGGCTTCTTGAGATCGAGGGTGATGCTCCGCTTGTTGCGGTGCAGGTTCTGGAAATCGGGGCCGTGCCGCGCGCCGCCGAGCCCGCCATCGCCCTCGGCCGCTTCGACCTTGATGACTTCCGCGCCCCAATCGGCGAGCTGGCGCACGCAGGTGGGGCCGGCGCGCACGCGCGTCAAATCGATGACCTTGAAGCGGGAAAGCGGGAGCTTGCTCATGATGCCTCGTTGATATGCGCGACCCTCTGCGGGTCGATTTCCAGCCAGACCTTGTCCTCGATCTCGAAGATATCGCCGGGTGGCGCGGCAACGCGCAGCGGCGGACCGCCGGCGCCGGGCGCTACCAGGTAGTCCCAGTACTCGCCGAGATAGGCGCGCTTGACGACGCGCCCCTCGACCCACCAGCCGCCGCCGTTGCCGAGCGCGCGCCGGAGGCCGATGCTCTGCGGCCGCACCGAGAAAAGCACGCGCCGGCCAAGCTTGGCAAATTCCGGAAAGCGGTCGGCGCGCAGCGCGAAGCCGGCGAAGCCGATCTCGCCGCCGGCGAGCGTGCCTTCGAGGAAATTGGTGCGGCCGATGAAGCCGGCGACGAAGCGCGTTCGCGGCCGGTTGTAGAGCGCGAACGGATCGGCGACCTGCTCGATGCGGCCCTGGTTCATCACCACGATGCGGTCCGACGTGACCATGGCCTCGGCCTGGTCATGCGTGACATAGACCGTGGTGATGCGGAAGGCGTCGTGCAGGCGGCGGATCTCGAAGCGCATCTCCTCGCGCAGATTGGCGTCGAGGTTCGAGAGCGGCTCGTCAAGCAGCAGCACTTCGGGCTCGATCACCATGGCGCGCGCCAGGGCGACGCGCTGCTGCTGCCCGCCGGACAGCTCGGCGGGGTAGCGGTCCTTGAGGCGGTCGAGCTGGACGATGCCGAGGATGCGCTCGACCTTCGCCGCGATCTCCCCGCGCGACAATTTCCGCAGCTTGAGGCCGAAGGCGACGTTCTCCGCCACCGTCATGTTCGGCCAGATGGCGTAGCTCTGGAAGATCATGGACATGCGCCGCTTTTCCGGCGGCACCGCGCCGGCCGCCGTGGAAAGAGCGGCGCCGTCCATGGCAATCGATCCTTCGCTCGGCAGGATGAAGCCGGCGATCATGCGCAAAGTGGTGGTCTTGCCGCAGCCGGAGGGCCCGAGCAGCGAGACGAATTCGCCGGCGGCGAGCGATAGGTCGACGCCCGAGACCGCGGCGACCTCGCCGAAGCGCTTGCCGAGGCCGCTGAGCTGCAGCTTCGCCATGGCTCAGCTCCGCCGCAGCATGAAATCCCGCCCCACCAGCCGGAAGCTCACGGCGACCAGGATGACGGTGGCGACCAGCAGCACGCCGCCCAGCGCCGCGAGGTACTCGAAATTGCCCTCGCTGCTGAGGTCGAACAGCACCACCGACATCACCTGGGTGTTGGGCGCGGTGAGGAAGATGGCTGCGCTCAGCTCGCGAGTCGCCGGGATGAAGACGAGGATCCAGGCGGCGATGATGCTCTTGCGCAAGAGCGGCATGACGATGCGGCTCAGCGCGATGAAGCGCCCGCCGCCGACGATGCGCGCCGCGTCCTCCATTTCCGGGTTGAGGCTGCGCATCGCCGCCTCGCAGCTGGTATAGGCGATCGGCAGGAACCGCGTGGTGAAGGCGAGGATGATGAGCGCGGCGGTGCCGTAGAGCGCGACCGGCGGCGCGGCATAGGCGGAATAGAAGCCGATCGCCAGCACGATGCCGGGGATGACGAAGGGCGCGACGCAGAGGAAGGCCAGCGCGCGCGCCATCGGCACCAGCCGGCGGCTAACGATGTAGGCGATGGCGAGCGCGAGGAGGATGGCGAGGCTCGCCGTCGCGGCGGCGTAGACGAAGCTATGGACGATCGATTGCCCGGCCGTGTTGTGCACGAAAAGCACGTACTCGAAATTGCGCAGCGTCAAATTGGCCAGCGACATGCCGCGTCCCCAGGCGCGGCTGAACGCGGCCTGCAGCAGCACGGCGAAGGGCAGCAGCACGGAAATGCCGCCGACGATGAGCGTATATCCCAGCAGCGCCCAGCGCCATGCGCCCAGTTGGATCAGGCGGCGCTCGCCGCCCTTGCCGGTGAGCGAGACATAGCCCTTGCGCCCGAGGCTCTTGCGCTGCACCCAGAAGAGCAGGGCGGTGACGGCGAGGAGCGGCATGGCATAGGCCGCGGCCACTTCGGCCTGGACCGGGAATTCGAAGAACTGCCAGAGCTGCGTCGTAACCACGTTGATGTGTGCGGGCAAGCCGATGATCGCCGGCGTGCCGAACAGCGCGATCGCCTCGAGGAAGGTGATGATGAGGCCACCGAGGATGGCCGGCCACACCAGCGGCAGCGTAACCTTGAGCGTGGTGCGCCAGCCGCCGGCGCCGAGGATGTGCGCGGCGTCTTCCATCTCCGACGACACCAGCTCCAGCGCCGCTGATGTGAAGACGAAGATGTAGGGATAGGAGTAGGCGGCGATGGCGAGGATCAGCCCGGGAAAGGTGAAGATGTTGACGATGCCCGCCTTGGCCCCGGTCACCGCCATCCACAGCTTGTTGAGCCAACCGGCATTGGGCCCGGCCAGCAGGATCCAGCCGATGGCGCCGAGATAGGGTGGCGTGACGAAGGCGCCGAGCACGAGTAGACGGGTCAGATTCTTGCCGGGCATGTCCGTGCGCGCCACCGCCCAGGCCATCGGCACGGCGAAGATGGCTGCGAGCAGGGCGACCCCCGCGCCGAGCAGCAGCGAGTTGCCGAGGGCGCGCAGATGCAGCCGGTCCGCGAACGCCGTCACATAGTTGGCGAGCGTGTATCCGGCGCCCTCCGGCGCCTCGAAGCTCTGCCGCACTAGGATGAAGAGCGGCGTCACCACCAGGAACAGCAGCAGGGCGATGAGCGCGAGCCACAGCAGCATCGCCGGCTCGAAGCGGCGCAACAGCGGCAGCAGCGCGGCGTCGGCCCGCGCCGGCGCGCGCAACGGCAGGAGATCGGTCATCGCACGCTCATGCCGGGGCGACTCACGCGCCGAAGGTGTCCCGCCATCGCTTGATGACCTCGGGAATGCCCTCGGTGATCTCCTCGGCGGTCGGGCGGATGGTCTTTACCTCGGCAAGCGGCTTGGCGCCCGGCGCCGGCCCCACCCCGGGCACCACCGCCGGGCTGAAATTGCGCACCAGGATCTCGGAGGCGTCACGGCTCATCAGGAAGTTCATGAAGAGCCTGGCGGCGTTGAGCCGCCGCGAGTTCTTCATGACCGCGGAGGGCGAGACCATCAGCAGCGCGCCGTCACCTGGATAGATCACGCCCAGCGGATTGCCGCGCGCCGCGCTTTCGAGCGTCGTCGCCTCGGGCCCTGCAGCGACCGAGCGCTCGCCCGAATTGAGCATGGTCACGGTGTCGTTGATCGAGCGGCCGACCTGCGGCTCGTTGGCCCGGAGCTTCTCGAAATAGTCCCAGCCATAGAGGTTGCGCATCTCCACGACCCAGGTGCCGACATAGCCGCTGAAGCCGGGATGGCCGACCGAGATCTGG
>DASWFH010000165.1:0-5875 GCA_036394355.1 Allostellaceae bacterium
CATGGTCGCCCGCTTTCAGGAAGGCGAGCAGCGAAGCGAAGCACGCGGCGGCGCCGGAGGAGAAGGCGACCGCGCGATGCCCGCCCTCGAGCGCCGCCACCGCCTCCTCGAAGGCGAAGGTGGTGGGCGTGCCGATGCGGCCGTAGGTGACCTGGCCGTAGCGGTTCCGCTGCGCCGCCTCGAGCGCGGTGACCGTCGGATAGAGGATGGTCGAGGCGTGATAGACGGGCGGGTTGACGACGCCGTGATTCGCTTCGGGAGCGCGGCCGGCATGGGTGATGAGCGTGTCGGGCTTTTTCGATTTGCTGCGCATCGCGAGCGGGCGGCCTGGGCGGTTGGATGTGGCGCATCTTGCATCGCCGCCGCGGCCTGCGAAAGGCGCTTTATCGGCGCGCCCCCGGACACCCGCGCGAGCGCGGCGTTGCGGCGGCGTGCGGCGCCATGATAGCGTTTGCTTGCCCCAGGCCTCGCTCTACCCTTCGTTGTGCCCGGACTAATTTTTTAAAATCAAACCTGTCGAGGAGGTTCTGAATGCGCTCTCTAAAACGGTTCGGCTTTGCGGTGACGGCGGTGCTTGGCCTTGTCTGGGGCGACAGCGCGCTCGCCGGCCCGACGCTCGACGGCGTGAAAAGCCGCGGGGTCGTGACCTGCGCCGTCAATACAGGTCTCGCCGGCTTCGGCATGCCCGACCAGCAGGGCGACTACAAGGGGCTCGACGCCGATACTTGCCGCGCCATCGCCGCGGCCGTGCTCGGCGACGCCAAGAAGGTCAAGTTCATCCCGACGACGACGCAGCAGCGCTTCACCGTGCTGCAGTCGGGCGAAGCCGACGTGCTCACGCGCAACACCACCTGGACGCTGCTCCGCGATACCGAGCAAGGGTTCAATTTCGCGCCGGTTACCTATTACGATGGGCAAGGCTTCATGGTCGCGAAGAAGGCCGGCATCAAGAGCGCCAAGGAGCTCGATGGCGCCACCATCTGCGTGCAGCCGGGCACGACGACCGAGCTCAACCTCGCCGACTATTTCCGCACCAATCGCATGACCTTCAAGCCGCTGGTGGTCGAGAAGCTCGCCGAGGTCGAGAACGCGTTCTTCTCGGGCCGCTGCGATGCCTATACGACCGACCGCTCCGGTCTCGCCGCGACGCGCGCCGGCAAGGCATCCAACCCCGATGACTACGTCATCCTGCCCGAGGTCATCTCCAAGGAGCCGCTGGCGCCGGCGGTACGGCATGGCGACGACGAATGGTTCGACATCGTCAAATGGACCATCTATGCCATGATCGGCGCCGAAGAGAAGGGGATCGCCTCGAGCAGCGTCGACGACGCCTTGAAGAGCGAGGATCCCGACGTCAAGCGCATGCTCGGCGTGACGCCCGGCCTCGGCAAGGCGCTGCATATCGACGAGAAATGGGCCTACAACGTGATCAAGCAGGTCGGCAATTACGGCGAGGTCTTCGAGCGCAACGTCGGCAGCAAGACGCCGCTCAAGCTCGAGCGCGGCCTCAATGGCCTGTGGAGCCAGGGCGGCCTGATGTACGCCATGCCGTTCCGGTGAACGCTTCGTCCACACGGCGCGGCTCGGCATGGTGGAACGATGAGCGGAGCCGCGAGCTTCTCTTCCAGGCGCTGATCATCGGCGTCGTTATCGCTGTCCTCGCCTATCTCGGTCACAACGCGACGGTCAATCTCCGCCGGCAAGGCATTGTCGGCGGCTTCGGCTTCCTCAGCCACGAGGCGGGCTTCGAGATCAGCCCGGCGCTCATCCCCTACACGCCGGCCGACAGTTACGCCGATGCCATGCTGGTCGGGCTGCTCAATACGCTGCTGGTGGCGGCGATCGGCATCGTCTTCGCCACTGCGCTCGGCCTGATCGTCGGTCTGCTGCGTCTCTCCGGCAATTGGCTCGTCGCCCGGCTGGCACTCGGTTACGTCGAGCTGATGCGCAACACGCCTTTGGTGCTGCAGCTCTTCGTGTGGTGGAACCTCCTCAGGATCAGCGCGCCCGGGCCGCGCGCGGCATGGCAGGTGCTGCCGGGCGTATTCGTGTCGAACCGCGGGGTCGCCTTTCCAGTGCCGGAGTATGACCCGGGGTTCCGCTGGGTGCTCGCGGCGCTCCTCGTCGCCATCCTCGCCAGCGCTGCGCTGGCGCGCTGGGCGGGACGGCGGCAAGCGCGCACCGGCCGGCCATTCCCGGTTCTCAGCGCTGCGCTTGCGCTCATCGTCCTGTTGCCAACGGTCGTTTTCGTGGCGCTGGGCGCGCCGTTCCATCTCGATATCCCGCAGCTCGGCGCCTTCAATTTCAAGGGCGGTGTGACGGTCACGCCGGAATTCGCCGCCCTTGTCTTCGGTCTCGTCGTCTACACCGCGGCCTTCATTGGCGAGATCGTGCGCGGCGGCATCCAGGCGGTGAGCCGCGGCCAAAGCGAGGCGGCGCTGGCGCTCGGCTTGAAGCGCCGTCACGTGCTTCGCCTCGTCGTGCTGCCGCAGGCGGTGCGGACGATGATCCCGCCGCTCACCAACGAATACCTGAACCTCGCCAAGAACAGCACTCTCGCCGTGGCGATCGGCTTCGCCGATTACTTCTCGGTGGCGAACACCATACTCAACCAGACCGGCCAGGCGATCGAAGCGATGACGCTGATCGCCGCCGTCTACCTCTCGCTGAGCCTCGGCCTGTCGTTGCTGATGAACCTCTATAACCGCCGCGTGGCGCTGGTCGAGCGGTAGGCAATGGCCGACATCGCGCATGCTGCTCTCGTTCGGCCGCTGCCGCAGCTGTACCGCTGGCTGCGCGCCAACCTCTTCGCCACGCCGCTCAGCACGGCGCTGACGCTGCTGGTCTTGTACGTGCTGATCAAGGTCGTGCCGCCGCTCGTCGATTGGGCCATCGTCAACGCGTCGCTGACCGCGCCCAACGAGCAGGCTTGCGCCGCGCGCGGCGGCGCGTGCTGGGCTTTCATCGCGAAATGGTACCGTTTCATCCTGTTCGGCCGGTACCCCTACAGCGAGCAATGGCGGCCGGCGGTCGTCGTGCTGCTCCTCATCATGCTGCTGGTGGCGAGCTGCGACCGGCGACTGTGGGGGAGGGCGCTCGTTCTGCTCTGGGCCGCAGGGGTGGCCGCGGTGGCCGTGCTCATGGGAGGCGGCGTGCTCGACTTGCCAGGGGTCGATACGGATCTGTGGAATGGGCTGCCGCTGGCGCTGATCCTGGCCGTCGGCGGCCTCGCCCTTGGCTTCCCCTTGGCCGTGGCGCTGGCGCTCGGCCGGCAATCGCATATGCCGGGCGTTCGCGCGTTTTCCGTGGCCTATATCGAGTTCTTCCGCGGCCTGCCCTTCATCACCGTGCTGTTCATGGCGGCGGTGCTGTTTCCGCTCTTTCTGCCGCCGGAGGTGAGCATCGCCAAGTTGTGGCGCGTCGAGGTCGCGTTCATCCTGTTCCTGGCGGCATACCTCGCCGAAGTGGTGCGCGGCGGGCTGCAGGCGATACCGCGCGGCCAGTACGAGGCGGCGGCGGCGCTCGGCTTGGGATATTGGCGGCAGATGCGGCTGGTCATCCTGCCCCAGGCGCTCCGCATCGCCATCCCGCCGCTTGTCGGCACCTTCATCGGCGGCTTCAAGGACACCGCGCTCGTCAGCATTGTCGGGCTGTTCGATCTGCTCCAGGACGTCGCGGTCGGGACCAATGACCCGAGCTGGCGCGGCGCCTACATCGAGGGCTACGCCTTCGTCGCCGCGATCTATTTCGTATTCTGCTATGCCATGTCACGCTACAGCCGCTCGCTCGAGGCACGACGATGAAGGACAAGAAAGACCACCGGGAAAAGCCCGCGCGCGATCACGCGATGATCGAGTTGCGGCACGTCGACAAATGGTTCGGCGAATTTCGCGTGCTGAAGGATGTGAGCCTTACCGTGAAGCGCGGCGAGAAGGTCGTGGTGTGCGGCCCTTCGGGCTCCGGCAAATCGACCATGATCCGCTGCATCAACCGGCTCGAGGAGCATCAGAAGGGCCAGATCCTGGTCGAAGGCATCGAACTCACCGGCGATGTCCGCAAGATCGAAGCGATCCGCCGCGAGGTCGGCATGGTGTTCCAGCAGTTCAACCTGTTTCCGCATCTCACGGTGCTCGAGAACCTGACGCTGGCGCCGATCTGGGTGCGCCACATGCCCAAGCGCGAGGCGGAGGATCTCGCCAGGCACTATCTCGCGCGCGTGCGCATCCCGGAGCAGGCCGACAAATATCCGGGCCAGCTCTCGGGCGGCCAGCAACAGCGCGTTGCGATCGCCCGGTCACTCTGCATGCGGCCGCAGATCATGCTGTTCGACGAGCCGACCTCGGCGCTCGATCCCGAGATGATCAAGGAAGTGCTCGACGTCATGACCGAGCTCGCCGAGGAGGGCATGACCATGGTCTGCGTCACGCACGAGATGGGCTTCGCGCAACGCGTCGCCGACCAGATGGTGTTCATGGATCGCGGCGAGATTGTCGAGATGGCGCCGCCCGCAGAATTCTTCGCCGCGCCCAAGAGCGAGCGCACGCGCCTCTTTCTCAGCCAGATCCTGCGCGGCTGAACGGCGGCGGCCGCAGGTCGCCGCCCCTGCGCCGGCTCACATCGCGTTCTTGGTATTCTCGGCCGAATTGCTGAGCGCGTTGCCCGCCGCGGACATGTCTTCGCCGAAGCCGCGGGTCGTGTTGCAGCCGCCGAGCATCGTGGCGGCTCCGGCCAATACGAAGATGGCGAGCAGCGCCGACGCGAATCCTTTACGCATCCGTCCCTCCACTAGGCAGATAAGCATTCGGTTGATCCGTGGAAGGAACAGTTGAAGAGTCTATCGGGTTCCGCACGCGGCGTGGCGCATCATTGCGACAGCGGCGCCAAGCGCGAATGGCGGATGTCCCGCGGCAGGGCGCCGGTCAGCCGCGGATCGTCGAACAGGATGTCGCGCCGCTCATAGACGCGAAAGCCCGCGCGCTGGTAGAGGCCGAGCGCACGCGGGTGATCATAGGTTGAGGTATGGACCCAGAGACGCCGCGTCGCGCCGAGCCAGGCATTGTCGATCGCCGACTGGAGGAAATGGAAGCCGAAGCCTTGACCGATGAAATCGGGCAAAAGGCCGAAATAGCAGAGCTCGGTATCTGCTGTGGCCGCGCGCTGCAGCTCGAAATACCCGGCCGGCACGCCGCCGACATAGAAGACGAAAACCTCGATGTCGTCGCGGGCGAGATGAGTCCGAAGCTGCGCATCGGTCCACAGCCGCCGCTCGAACCACAGCCACGGCTCGCCCACCTGGATATAGAGATAGCGGTAGAACGACGGCGTGCAGCGCTCGGCCCGCATCAGGGCGAGCTTGGCGGCTGGCGCGGGCCGCGGCAGGCGCAGCGGCTTCGCCGTCATCTCGAGATAAGTGATCGTGTCCGGGAGCTTGCCGGCTTCGCTCATCGCCTCAGCGCGGACCCGTCGCCACCGGCGTGTCGCCGGGCAGGCCCCATTCCGACCACGAGCCATCGTAAACGGCGGCCTCCGGCCAGCCGAGGAGGTGGAGGCCGAAGGCCAGCGCGCAAGCAGTGACGCCCGAGCCGCAGCTGGCGACGACAGGCTTGCCGCGCTCGAGCCCCGCCGTCGCGAACAGCGCGGCGAGCGCCTCGGCGGGGAGCAGGGTGCGCGTCTGGCGGTCGGTCAACTCGTCATAGGGCAGGTTGAGGCTGCCGGGGATGTGACCCGAGCGCAGCCCGGGCCGCGGCTCCTTGGCGCTGCCCTCGAAACGCCCGCGCGAGCGCGCGTCGATGACCTGCTCGCGCGGTTTCGTCAGGTTATCGAGAAGTTGCCCCTTGTCGCGCACGAGCAACGTGTTGAGCCGCGCGGTAAAGTG
>DASWFH010000166.1:0-13555 GCA_036394355.1 Allostellaceae bacterium
CACTGCGGGATCGTCGTCGGCGACCACAATACTATGGTGGCGACCGTCCGGAATCCGTGTGCATGGGCTCTGCCAGGCCGACACCCGCCCGCTGCTGCACCGAAACCCCAAGCGAGGATCAGGCGGAGCGGCGTCGTGCCGCTCTGGTGCTGCGCAGCCGGATCGTGAAACAGGAGCCGCGGCCGAGTTCGCTCTCCACCTCGAGGTCGCCGCCCATCAGGCGGCACAGCTTCTGCGTCAGCGACAGGCCGAGGCCGGTGCTGCCGTACTTGGTCTGCGTCCAGGCCTCGGCCTCATTGAAGTTCTGGAACAGCTTGGGCAGGCTCTCACGGCTGATCCCGATGCCGGTGTCACGCACGGCGACGGTGATCCAGTCGCCGCTGCGGCGCTGCTCGCGCGTGACGGTCAGGGTCACGCGGCCATTCTTGGTGAATTTCGCGGCATTGCTCAGCAGATTGACCGTCGCCTGACGCAGCTTCGTGACGTCGCCTTCGACCGTCCGGAGATCGCCGACGCGCTCGACGATAAGCTCGTTGCCGTTGCTGGCGCAGAGCGGGCGGCAGATCGCCACGATCTCGTCGACGAGCCGATCGAGATCGAAGCGCTCGTTGAAGACCGGCATCTTGCCGGCCTCGATCTTCGAGAGATCGAGCACGTCGGTAACAAGCGACAGCAGATGCTTGCCGGCACTGTTGATCTTGCGCAGGTCCTCGACCTGCTGCTCTCGGCCGCGCTTGGTCGCGAGATCCTCGAGCAGCATCTCGCTGTAGCCGATCACGGCGTTCAACGGCGTGCGCAGCTCGTGGCTCATCTTGGCGACGAACCCGGACTTGGCATGGTTCGCCGCCTCCGCCTCCTCCGTGGCCTCGCGCAGCTTGACGGCCGTGGCGCGGTGGTTCTGCACTTCGCGCTCGAGCTCGGACTGATTGGCCACGACGTGAGCATAGGAGAGCGCCATCATGGACACGTAGACCGCGGCGCAGAGGATCGACATGATGCCGATACCGGTCAACGCGGCCAGGGGCACATGCTGAGGGAAGGAATGCCCGACCGCGTAGAAGACGTAGAACGCGGCCAGGTTGGCGACGATCATGCCAAGCACCATGAGGCGCGGGCGCGCCGCAGGAGCGAGATAGAAGAAGGCGAGCAGCGGCACGACCAGGAGCCATGGCAGGAAGGGCGAGCTGACGCCACCGTAGTGATAGGCACCCCACAGCACCGCGAAAATCAGATTCTGAACCGAAATGAGGGCCAGTGCGGTGTAAGCGCCCAGGAGCCGGAGTGCGAAGGGATAGGCCCAAAACGCCGTGATGGAGGCCGCCAGCACCCAGAGCGCATAGCCAGGATGCGGATCAAGCAGGTAGAGGTAGATCGTGATGGTATGGCCAAGGAACGGGCCGAAGATGTGCGAGATGAGGAACATGCGCACGGCTGGCTGCATCTCGCGGCTGGCGCTGAGGGCCGGCGGCATGAACCAGTCCAGCAGCGGGTAGATCGCCGAGGGCGATAAGCGAAGTCGCGGGCGCAAGAACTACCTCAAGAACTACCTCCGGACGCAACCGGCATGATAGTAATAGTAGAGACCGATTAACGCTTTATTTGCCCGCCCCACTGGGCGAGGCACAGAGAGCCGAAGGCCAGGGTCGGGCCCAAGCCTTACCGGCGGCTGGGTCCGCCACCTCCATGCTGCACCAATAAATCAGGCCGCCCTCGCCGGGATAGCGCTCCTATTTCGCTGTCTTCTGCACCGCTGTCCCTTGCCCTTTTTCGACCCTGGCGGGCACTGGGCGCGTCGGATCCGTACCGTCTATCATTGCTATCATTTGGCGAAAGTTTTCGCCTTTTTCTTTGCGATAGCTGTGTAACACGACGTGGTTAATGGATCATAATTTCCGTGCTGAGGCCGACAGCATCGCCGGAATGCGGATGGTGAAGCAGGAGCCGCGCCCCGGCTCACTCTCGACGGTTGTCTCGCCGCCCATCATGCGGCAGAGCTTCTGACTGAGCGCTAGCCCCAGCCCGGTGCCGCCATATCGGCGTTGGGTGGAGGCTTCGGCCTGATTGAACTCCTGGAACAGCTTGGGCAGGTTCTCGCGGCTGATGCCGATGCCGGTGTCGCGCACGGCAATGCGGATCCAATCCCCGTCCGCCACGGTCTCGCGTGCCACCGCGAGGATCACGCGGCCCCGATGCGTGAATTTTGCGGCGTTGCTCAGCAGGTTGAGCACCGCCTGGCGCAGCTTGGTCGCGTCGCCGATGACGATGCCGAGATCGCCGCTGCGCTCGACGACGAGGTCGTTGCCCTTGTCCATGACGAGGGGCCGGCAGGTCGCCGCCACGTCGTCGACGAAGGTGTTGAGGTCAAAGGGGCTGGCAGCAACGTCCATCTTGCCGGCCTCGATCTTGGACAGGTCGAGCACATCGGTTACGAGCGAGAGCAGATGCTTGCCGGCGCTGTTGATGCGCCGCAGATCCGCGATCTGCCGCGCCTCCTGGCCCTCGTTCTCCGCGTCCTCGAGCAGCATCTCGCTGTAGCCAATCACGGCGTTCAAGGGCGTGCGCAGCTCGTGGCTCATCTTGGCGAGGAACGCGGTCTTGGTGCGGCTCGCCGCTTCGGCCGCCTCCTTCGCCTTGCGCAGCTTGATGGACGTGGCACGGTGGTTCTGCGCCTCCCGTTCGAGCTGCGATTGCGAAGCCGTCACGTTCACGTAATAGAGCGCCATCATCGACATATAGACGGTCGCCGACAGCACGGAGGTGATACCAAGGCCCGACATGGCGCCGATCGGCACGCGCTCGGGGAAGCCGTGATGCATCGCATAAGCGAGATAGAAGCCGGCCAAATCGAGCACGAACAGGAATGTCGCAAAGTAACGCAGCCTCGGTCGGTCACCGAGATAGAAGAATAGAAGGAGGAGTGCATTGAGGAGCCAAGGAAGAAGAGGGGAGCTGACGCCGCCGTAGTGGTAGGAACCGAAGAGCGTGACCACGGTCAGAGTCTGGACCGAGCACAGCGCCAGCGGCACGAGCCGCTCGGTCAGCTTGAGCCAGAACGGAAATGTCCAAAAGGAGGTGATAAGGCCGGCAACGGTCCAGTAAGCAACGCCGGGGCTGGGATCGAGAATATAGAGGTAAACGCTGATACTTTGGCCGAGCGCCGGGCCGAACAGGTGGCTGAAGACGAAGATGCGCGCCCGCCCGAACGTAGCCGCATCTGTTTTGAGCGAGTCCGGGATGAACCAGTCAGTAATCGCTTCCGACCAGTCGTACACGGCCGCCCCGATTGCCGAGAATCGCTTGATCATCTGGCGGCCTGTGATCCGATCGGGGTTTCGGAGAACGCCAGATTAATGGCCCACCAGTTAAAGATATGTTCAGAATATGTCGAGGTAGCCGAAGAGGGCGAACCGCGCGCGCGGCAGTGAGAAGCTCGCCGGCTGACGGGTTGCCATTGTTGTGGGCGAGCATTGCCGGCCGGGGATACGTCTCTGATATCCCAGCCTCGTCGTAACGGCCCTCCGCGTGCCCGCGTCGCCGCGGCGCTGCACAATGTAGCTCAGCGGTGCATGCCTGTCTCCGATATGTGTTCGCCATCCGATCGAGGGTACGCACAAGTCTAGATGCGCCGCCCGCTTTCCGCCCAGTAAGGCTCGCGCAGCTTGCGCTTCATGATCTTGCCGGAATCCTCACGCGGCAGGCCGGCTTCGAACCGCATCACGCGCGGCACCTTGAAATCGGCGAGCCGCTCGCGCAGGAACGCCCTCACCTCGGCTTCGCCCAGCCGGGCCCGCGGCTCGGGCTCGATATGGGCGCAGAGCTTCTCGCCGAACTCGTCGTCGGGAATGCCGAAGACGGCGCAGTCGTGCACGCCGGGCATGGCGAGGAGCGCCGCCTCGATCTCGGCGGGATAGATGTTGACGCCGCCGGAGATCACCATGTCGCGCTTGCGGTCGCACAGGAAGAGGTAGCCGTCCTCGTCGAGATAGCCGACATCGCCGACCGAGACGAGGCCGTCGCGCGCGATCTCGCGGCGCTTGTCGTCGAGCTTGTGATAGGTGAAATCGGGCCAGCCGCCGAGCCAGAGGTAGATCTCGCCCACCGCGCCCGGCGGCAGCACACGACCTTCGGCGTCGTAGATGCGCACCACGCCGCCGGGCAGCGGCCGCCCGACCGTGCCGGGCTTCGCGAGCGCTTCCGCCGAATTGTGGAAGGTGACGGCGCCGGTCTCGGTGGCGCCGTAATACTCGACGATCACCGGCCCCCACCATTCGATCATCGCCCGCTTCACCGCGGCGGAACAGGGTGCTGCCGCGTGCACCACCCATTTGAGCGAGGAGAGATCGTAGCGGCGCTTCACTTCATCGGGCAGACGCAGCAGCCGCACGAACATGGTCGGCACCATGTGGAGATGGGTGATGCGGTACTGCTCGACGAGCCGCAACAGCTCCTCGGCGTCGAAGCGCGGCTGCAGGATGGCGAGGCCGCCGTCGCGCACGGCATAGAGGCCGTAGAAATTGGGCGCGGCATGATAGAGCGGGCCGGTGATGACGGTGCGCATCACCTCGCCCGGCACGATGCCCATCACGTTGCGCGCCAGGAGCCCCATGGCCTGCGCCGCTGCGGCGCCCATGTTGAGCCGGCGCACGCCCTTGGGATTGCCGGTCGTGCCGGAGGTGTAGATCATGCTGGAGATGGCGCCGGGCGGCCCTTCCGGCATCGGCGCGAAAGGCGAAAGCCAGTCCTGCCATAGGATAGCGCCTGCGGGCGGCGCGTCGCCGATGCCGTAGGCGGCGGCAATCTCCGGCGGCGTCGGCACGACCAAGACCGGCACGCCCGGCGGCACCGCCGGCGCCAGAAGCGGCAGCAGATCGGCATGCGCCACCACGGCCTTGGCACCGCAGTCCTGCAGCACATAGGCGATCTCCGGCGCCTTGCCGTGCCAGTTCACCGGCACGCAATAGGCGCCGATGCGCTGCGCGGCGAAGCTCGCCTCGAAGAACGGGAAGTCGTTGCGCAGCATCACGGCGACGGCATCGCCGGCGCGAATGCCGAGCGCGGCAAAGCCGGTCGCCGCCCGCGCCGCGTGCTCGACGATGGTCGCTCGCGATATTTCCCGCTGGCCGCTGAGCACGCGGCCGACCGCAATCTCCGCCATGGGCGGCCTCCCCGGTCTTTCGTTTCTTGCCGGTCAGCTTAGCCGCGCTTCGGCGGCAACTCCAGAACTCGCCCGCAAGCCTCGCTTGCCCGGCGGGCCGGCGCGACACTAGGTTGGTCGACGCGTCTCGCATCGTATCGACGGGAGCTTCCTTGGACACCCCATCCCTTTCGCCCGATCACCTCGCGCTGGGCGCCGCCGCGCCCGCGTGGTTCCGCTGGGCCGTCGCCAGCCCGAAGCAATCGCGCTCGGTGACGGTGGAGAATTGCCCTATCCACTATCTCTATTGGCGGGCGGCGCCGGAAGCGAGCGATCGCGGCCTGCTGTTCGTGCATGGCGGCGGCGCGCATGCGAATTGGTGGAGCTTCATCGCGCCCTATTTCATGCGCGATTTCCGCGTCGCCGCCATCGACCTGTCCGGCATGGGCGATAGCGGCCGGCGCCCGGCCTACAGCTCGGAGCTGCGCGCCGCCGAGATGCGCGCGGTCATCGCCGATGCCGGGCTCGGCGAGCGGCCGTTCGTCGTCGGCCACAGCTTCGGCGGCTTCATGACGATGAAATTCGCCTCGCAATTCGGCGACGAGCTCGGCGGCGCCGTCATCGTCGATTCGCCGATCCGCTCGCCCGAGGAGGAGGCGAGCCGCCCGCTCTCGCCGCCCAAATGGGCGAACAAGAAGATCTACGAGAGCTTCGACGCGGCGCTGGCGCGCTTCCGCCTGATGCCGCCGCAGAGCTGCGAGAACGATTTCATCGTCGAGTTCATCGCCCGGCATTCGCTGATGCCCGTCGCCGGCGGCTGGACCTGGAAATTCGACGGCGCGGCCATGGGCTCGCGGCGGTTCGGCGAGCCGTTCCGGGAATATCTGCAGACGGTGCGCTGCCCGGCCGCGCTGATCTTCGGCGAGAAGAGCGCGCTGGTGTCGCGCGGCACCGCCGCCTACATGTCGTCGCTGATGGGCCCGCGCGCGCCGATCGTCGGCGTGCCGGAGGCGCAGCACCACGTCATGCTCGACCAGCCGCTCGCCTTCGTCGCCGCGCTGCGCATGCTGGTCGAAAGCTGGATCCGCGCCGAGACCGGGGGAGCGTAGAGGGGGCCCGGGTCTTCTTCAGCGGGCGCAGCTCACGGCGTCCGCGCTGCGGCGGCGCAGCGCCGCCTCGAGGATGCGGCGAGCATTGGCGTAGGCTTCGCCGACATCGCGCTGCTCCTCCGGCAGCCGTGCGATCCGCTCGGGATCGCTGTTGTCCTCGTTGTCGGCGATCTTGATCATGACCGCGCCCAAGGGCGCATGGTCGGCGAGGTCCCGGATCCAGTCGAGATAGGCGGGCGCGCCCGGTCCGCGCGGCCGCGTGTTCCATTCGACCATGCGCACGATCTCCGGCGAATAGCCGGCCTGGAGCAGCGCCTGCAGCGTGGTCCTCTTCTCCTCGACGGAGCCATGCAGCAGGGCGGCGTGCTGGACGGCCTCGCCGGCCTCCGGGAACAGGCGCTGCAGATGCGCCAGCACGCGCTCGAGATGGCTGTGATAGGGTTGCCCGAACTGGTCTACCTGGCCACGGTGAAGGTCTCGCGCGTAGGCGAGCGTCTCGTCGATCGTCATCAAGCGGCCTCGCTTGTCATACGTTTAAGGTACGAGCCGTTTGATTCCCAAAGCCCGGAACCGCGCCGTGTAAAGCAAGTGATAGATCAGAACCCGGGGATCGAAGATGCCCATCGCAAAGAATTTGCCGACCTTGCCGAGGGCGCCTTTCCAGTCGCGTCGCATGAGGCGGTCAAGCACGATGATGATCGCCCATCGCGTGCACACCATGCGGTAATAACTGCGATGCTCAAGCCGGGCATCGCGCAGGACGGTGAGCCAGAGCTCGAGCATCCACTGTGCATAGGTAGGACGCGCGCCGTGGTGCCTCATCACCTGCGTGGGATGATAGCGGTATTGCATAAGCCGCCGTGACGTGTACCAGCAGCGCCCGCCGGAAGCAGCCAGAAGATAGGCGATGAAGATGTCCGACCAGTACGGCAACTCGCACGGCACCAGCGACCAATCGATCCCGTCGGCGCGGATGAGGGCGCCGGACACGACGCAGATCGCGCGGTAGAGCAAGGCAATGTCGGCGAAGGGGCGATGGGCGCCGTCGCCGATCGCGTGGCGGCCGAAGCGCCGCGTCACTTCCTCCGTCTTCTCGGCGTCCAGTCGCCCGTCGGAGTCGATGATGTCGTGGTCGCAAAAAGCGACGACGATCTGCGGGTCGGCTTCCATCGGCGCCACGAGCGTGGCGATGAAGTCTGGCTGCCAGACATCGTCGTCCCCCAGAAGCGCGATGTATTTGCCGGTGGCCCGGGCAATGCCGGCGAGAAAATTCGCGGTCTGCCCGATCGTGCGCGCGTTGCGGGCGAGCCGCAGCCGGGGATCGTTGAACTCCGCCAGAATCACGGCCGGGTCCTGCTGGCTGGCGTTGTCCTGGACGATGATTTCGAGATGCGGATAGGTCTGCCCCAGTACGCTCGCAACGACAAGCCGCAGATAGGCCGGCCGGTCGTAGGTGGGGATGACCACGCTGACGAGGGGCGGACCGCTATTCGTGCCGGGGGCCAGCACCTGTCCTTATCCTCTTGCCGCGCCTAGGAACACCCAGAGCAACCCGAAGTTCCATGGAATCAGTCCGATAGGCCTGTCTTTTGGGTGCGGCGGGCCGCCCGATCCGGGCAATTCTTTTAGCCAATATTAACGCGCCTATTTTATGCCTTGGCCATGAGCTTTATCGCCGATGTCGCGGCGCTGGCGATGGCGTCGACGCTCGTGGTCACGCTGGCGGCGTTCGGCGCCGGCGCGCTGATCGAGCGCCTGGCGCCGGCCGAGCGGGCGCAGCCGCGCGCGCATCTCTGGATGAACATCGGCTATACCGTCGTCTTTGCTGCGATCCTCTATCTGATGAAGCCGGTCGGCGCCGCCATCGGCATCGCCATCGTCAATGCCTGCGGCGGCGGCCTGATCCGGCTGCCCGGCGAGGGCTGGGCCGTCGTGCTCTCCGCCGCGGCCTTCATCGTCGCCATGGATTTCATGGAATACCTCTTCCACCGCGCGCAGCATGGCGTGCCCTTCCTCTGGGAAATGCACTCGCTGCATCACAGCGATCCGTCGGTCAACGTCACCACGACCATGCGCGCCTTCTGGCTCGAGCCGGCGATCAAGGCGGTGTTCGTCTATCCGATCGTCGGCATCCTGTTCCAGGTGCCGCCGCTGGCGCTGACGATCTATGGCGTGAGCAAGCTCTACGATTTCGTCAACCATCTCAACCTGCGCGTCCATTTCGGCCGGTTCTGGGTAGTGCTCAACGGCCCGCAATACCATCGCATCCACCACTCGCGCGACCCCGCCCATTTCAACCGCAACTTCGCGGCCTTCTTCCCGGTCTTCGACTGGATCTTCAGGACCCACCACCGGCCGATGCCCGGCGAGTTTCCCGTCACCGGGCTCGACACGCATGACGTGCCGCGCAACCTCATCGACGCGCTGGCCTGGCCCTTCCGCCGCCTGCTCTCGCGCGGGCGCCTTGCCTGAGCTTGTGACGGCCGCGCCGGGCCGGTAGAAGCCGGTCGCTGCCCGCACGAGGAACCACGCCGCTGCCTGCCCTCACTTTCACCGCTGCCTGGCAGGCCTATCGCCGGGCCGAGCCGCTGCTGCCGCCGAAGCCGCCGCCGGTGGCGCCGCGCCGCATCGCGGATGTCGGCGCGATCGCCGCCGAATTCGACCTCGTCGCGCTCGATGCCTGGGGCGTGCTCAATCTCGGCGAGACGGCGATCGCCACCGCCCCGGCGGCGGTGGCGCGGCTGCGCGCGGCGGGCAAGCGCCTCGTCGTCCTTTCCAACAGCGGCAGCCGCGACGCCGCGATCAGCGCGGCGCGGCTGCGCCGCTTCGGCTTCGATTTCACCGCGGCGGAGATCATCACCGGGCTCGACCTGGTGCCGGCGGCGTTGGCGGCGCTGGCGCTGGCGCCGCCCGTGGGGTTCATCGCCGGCGCGGCGGCGGCGCTCCCTGCCCTCACTGGCGGCATGCTGGCGCTCGGCGATGACGCCGCCGCCTATGACCGCGTGTCCGGCGTCATCTTCCTGTCGACGGGCGCGTGGAGCGAGGCGCGCCAGGCGCTGCTCGCGGCGAGCCTGGCGCACCGCCCGCGGCCGCTGATCGTCGCCAACCCCGACATCGCCTCGCCTGAGCCCGCGGGCATGGCGGCCGAGCCCGGCTGGTACGCCCAGCGCATCGCGGCCGTCACGAGCGCGCGCATCGTCCTCTGCGGCAAGCCGTTCCCCGCGCTCTACGAGCGCATGAGCGCGCGCCATCCCGAGGTTGCGCCGGAGCGGGTGCTGTGCGTCGGCGACACGCTCCACACCGATATCCTCGGCGGGCGCGCGGCGGGCTGCCGCACGCTCCTGATCGAGGACGGCTTCGTGCGCGGCGAGGACGCGCTCGCGCTCGCCCGGGAAAGCGGCATCTGGCCGGATTTCATCGCGCCGCGGCTTTAGCTGCCGCGACGGCGGGCCCTCACAGCATCATGCTGTGGCCGGCGATGATGGCGGCGAGCCAGAGGAGGATGAGGAACACCCCGATGGTCGCGATGATGACCGCCGCGGAATAGCCCACGGCACGGTCCTCGGGCACGCTCATCACCACGGCGGCGCCGGTGAACAGCAGATAGAGGCTGTAAAGCGACATCAGCACGCCGAGGATCGACAGCACGGGGATGAGCCCGAACACGCCGCCGACCCAGCTCGCCGTCGCCGAATAGGCGATGAGCTTGAGGCCCTGCACGAGATTGTCCTGACCGCCGAAGGTCGGCGCGAGCTTGCTGGCGATGAGCGCGGCGACATAGACGGCGACGAGCGAGAGCACGTAGCGCGTGATCGCCCAGCCCAGCGCGGCGCCGAAGCCCATGCGGTAGGCCATTATGCCCACCACCGACAGCCCGATGGCGCTGCACACCGGCGGGATCGCCGCCATAGGCAAGACGTAGCCGGTATAGAGACTGGCGGCGTCGGCGGGCTCCTCGGCGATGACCGGCCACTCGCGCTTGGGCGCGATCAGAATATTCCTGATGCGTGTCGTGAGATCCATGCCCCCCTCCCCTGGCCGCACGGAACGGCGCGGGAGGAAGCCTAGCACGAAGCCAGGCATCATGCGATTGTGCGCCGATGCGCCGGCGCTCTACGCCATGCCGATCATCTTGACCCCGCCGAGCGCGGTGATGATCACCGCGGTGACGACGAAGACGAGGATCGCGGCGGCGACCACCGCCGCTGTGTACCCGATGGTGCGGTCCTCGGGCACCGCCATGACCGCCTGTGCGCCGGTATAGATCAGGTAGATGCTGTAGAGCGACATCAGCATGCTCAGCACGGCAAGGCCCGGCACCAGGCGAAACAGGCCGCCGATCCAGCCGGGCGTCGCCGCATAGGCCACGAGCTTGAAGGCCTGCACGATGTCCTGCTCGCCTTCGAACATCGCCGCCAGCCGGCTTGCGACCAGCGCCATGACGGCGACGCCGGCGAGGCCGAGGGCATAGGAGGCGAGCGCGCCGACCAGGCCGATGCCGAAGCCCATATACGAGAACAGCAGCGACCAGCCGATGAGCTTGCACAGCGGCGGGATGGCCGCCAGCGGCATGATATAGCGGAGATAGAGGCCGGCAATGTCGGAATGTTCCTGCGCGATGAGCGGCCACTCCGTCCGCGGCGCAAGGAGGATCGCCTTGATGCGGGCCTGCAGGTGCCCGCCCGGCGCCGCGAAGGACCCGCGGCGCAGGCTTGCCCGGGTGCGGGCCAGCATATCGGCGCCCATCTGGGACCAGGGCCGATCTCTGAAGATACTGCGCGCGCGCACAAACAGGTCCACACTCCCTCCTTGAGAAGCAGGTTACCCGGCTTGAACGCTTAAACACCGATGGTCGGTTGTGTGATCCCTGGGGCATCAAGCGATGCGGGCGAGCGCGGCACGCACCCGGTCGAGCGATGCGCGTAGCTCCATTTGGCGCTCGCGCTGCTCCTCCACCACTTCGGGCTTGGCCTTGGCGAGGAACTGCTCGTTGCCGAGCTTCTGCGCGACCTTGGCAATCTCGCTCTCGATCGATCCGGCATCCTTGGCGAGACGGGCGCGCTCCTTCTCCAGGTCGACCGTGCCGGCGAGGTCGAGCGAGAGCGTCGCGCCGCCGACCACGACCTGGATGGCGCTCTTCGCGGCGAGCAGCCGCTGGCGCTCATCGGCCGACGGCGCTTCGATCTTGGCGAGACGCGCGAGGCGCGTGATGAGGTCGCGGTGCGCGGCGATCCAGCGCCGGCCGTCTTCGCTGCTCTCCATCACATAGGCGGCGATCTCGCTGGCGGCGGGCACATTCATTTCCGAGCGCGCGGTGCGGACGGCCGAGATGAGCGCGACGATCCAATCCATCTCCGCCATGGCGGCGCGGTCGATGAGACCCGTCGGGTAGCTCGGCCAGCGCGCGGTGATCAGCATGCCCTTGGTGCCGCCGCTCAGGTGCTTCCATAGCTCCTCGGTGATGAAGGGCATGATCGGATGCAGCAGATGCACGATCTCGCCGAGCGCCCAGGCCATGGTCGCGCGCGTCTCGGCCTTGGCCGCTTCGTCCGTGCCGGTGAGGATCGGCTTGGTGAATTCGACGTACCAGTCGCAGAAGGTGCCCCAGGCGAACTGATAGAGCGCGCCGGCCGCCTCGTTGAACTTGAACTCGTCGATAGCCGTGGCGACGCGCGCGGCCGTGTCGGCGAGCGCACCGGCGATCCAGCGATTGACGGTGAGGCGGTTGTCGGCGGGATCGAATCCCTCGACCAGCACGCATTGGTTTATCTCGGCGTAGCGCGCGGCGTTCCACAGCTTGGTGGCGAAGTTGCGGTTGCCCTCGACCCGCGCTTCCGCGAGCTTGATGTCGCGGCCCTGCGCGGCGAGCGCCGCCAGGGTGAAGCGCAGCGCGTCGGCGCCGTAGCGGGAGATGAGGTCGAGGGGATCGATGATGTTGCCCTTCGACTTCGACATCTTCTGGCCGCGCTCGTCGCGCACCAGCGCGTGGATGTAGACGGTGCGGAAGGGCACGTCATTCATGAACTTCAAGCCCATCATCATCATCCGCGCGACCCAGAAGAAGATGATGTCGTGCCCGGTGACCAGCACGTCCGTCGGGTAGTAGCGCTTGAGCGCCGCGGTCTGCTCGGGCCAGCCCAGCGTCGAGAATGGCCACAGCGCCGAGGAGAACCAGGTGTCGAGCACGTCGGGATCGCGGCGGAGCGGCGTCGATTTGTTGTAGTGCTTCTTCGCCGCGGCCAGCGCCGCCGCTTCGCTCTCCGCGACGAAGACGGTACCGTCCGGCCCGTACCACGCCGGGATCTGGTGGCCCCACCAGATCTGCCGCGAGATGTTCCACGGCTGGATGTTGCGCATCCACTCGAAGAAGGTGTTCTCCCAGCTCTTCGGCACGAACACGATGCGGCCGGTCTCGACGGCGGCGATGGCCGCCTTGGCCAGCGTCGCGGCGTCGCAATACCACTGATCCGACAGCCACGGCTCGACGATCGCATCGGAGCGGTCGCCATGCGGCACCATCAGCGTGTGCGGCTCGATCTTCTCGACCAGGCCCTGCGCCTGCATGTCGGCGACGATCCTCTCGCGCGCGACGAAGCGGTCGAGGCCGCGATAGGCCTCGGGCGCCGCCTCGTTGAGCTTGGCATCCTTGTCGAAGATGTTGATCAGCGCGAGGCCGTGGCGCCGCCCGACCCGGAAATCGTTAAAGTCGTGCGCCGGCGTGATCTTCACCGCGCCGCTGCCGGCCGCGGGATCGGCATACTCGTCGGCGACGATCGGGAGGCGCCGCCCGACCAGCGGCAGCACGGCGTGGCGGCCGATGAGGTGCTTGTAGCGCTCGTCATCGGGGTGGACGGCGACGCCGGTGTCGCCGAGCATGGTCTCGGGACGCGTCGTCGCCACCGTGAGGAACGCGCCCGCCTCGCCCTCGATCGGGTACTTGAAGTACCACAGCGAGCCCTTGGTCTCGACGCTCTCGACCTCGAGATCGGAGAGCCCGGTGTGCAGCACCGGATCCCAGTTGACGAGCCGCTTGTCGCGATGGATGAGCCCTTCCTTGTAGAGCGTGACGAACACCTTGCGCACCGCGGCCGAGAGGCCCTCGTCCATGGTGAAGCGCTCGCGGCTCCAATCCGGCGAGGCGCCGAGCGAGCGCAACTGGCGCGTGATCGTCCCGCCCGATTCCGCCTTCCATTTCCACACGCGCTCGATGAAGGCGGCGCGGCCGAGCTGGTGGCGGTTCGACTGCTCGAGCGCGAGCTGGCGCTCCACCACCATCTGCGTGGCGATGCCGGCATGGTCGGTGCCGGGCTGC
>DASWFH010000167.1:0-4241 GCA_036394355.1 Allostellaceae bacterium
CCCACCGTCGATGGCGGCAAATGCTGCGCGACGCTCGGCGAGGTGCGCGCGAACATCGACCGCATCGACCGCGCCATCATCAGCGCCATGGCCGAGCGGAGCAAATACGTGCATGAGGCGGCGCGCTTCAAGAAGAACCCGGCCGAAGTCGAGGCGCCGCAACGCGTCGAGCAAGTCGTGCGCAAGGCCAAGGCCCTCGCCGCCGAGGACGGGTTGCCACCGGAGGTCGCCGAGGCGACCTACCGCGCCATGGTGCATGCCTTCACCCAATACGAGCAGGGCGTCTTCGCGACGCAGGCGCGCTGAGACTGCGCGCCGCGACGCCGCAGTCTGCGGGCGCATGAGGGTGGACCCGCTCAGGACGGCCGCATATCGACGTCATCATCAACCACGAGCCCGGATGCCAAGGTCGTCCCCCATCCGAAACACGCTGTACGCTTTCGGCAGAATATTGGTAGCTCACGACACATGCTACGGAAGCCGGTTAACCATGCCAACACATTCCTTCATCCGTTCGGATGAGGAGGCACCTAACTGAAAATCAATCTCCTTGCTCGATGGTGACGCGATGCGCCTGACCGGCCCCCGCCCGCTGCCCCCCGAAGTCGGCCTGCCGCCTTGCGACGAGCGGATCGTCGAGCTTTACCGGTATTGGCTTGCCATCCACCCGGCCAGAGGCCTCATTCCCGGCCGCCAGCATTTCGACCCCGTCGATGTGCCGCGGCTGCTGCCCTTGCTGTGGCTGATCGAGTTCCAACGCCACCCGCTGCGCTTCAAGTACCGCCTGGTCGGGACCGAGCATGTCCAGGCGCTCGGGCGCGATCCGACCTCGCAATGGCTCGACGAGGTGCACGTGCGCTTCACCACGTCGTCGGGATATCGCCAGTTCGTGACGGCGGTGGCGCGCGGCGAGGTCGGCTTCCACCGGGGCGCGGCGGTCTACTACAAGAATCGCGCGATGGCGACGGTCGAGCGGCTTATCCTGCCGTTGGCGCGGAACGGCTACGACGTCGACATGCTGCTCGGCCTCACCACGTTCATGCCGCTGTTGCCGGCTGCCGCTCAATCATCGGCGCGCTGACCTAAGTAGCGGTGCTGGCGCGGCGGTGGTCCGCTGCTGGTCCGGTGTTGGTCCGCCGCATCATCCACTGCTGTAGCGAATCTCCGGCCGGAATGGTCCGGTTGGCAGCGGATCTGTAGGTTTCACGTGACACAATCGCGCTGGCGCCCTGGATTTCCGCAGGCTTCCGGGCGCCGCCGGCTTGGGCGGCGCTATCGTCCCGGCCCACGCGCCCGCGCCAGCTGTTGCAACCTGTAGCACTTCCCGCCGGCCCGCCTCGTCTAAGACTAGACCTGGTGGCCATAGAGCCAGTCGAGCATGGCGTAGTCGTCGCCGGCGCGCGCCGCCATCAGCTGGTTGCGCACCGCCGCGGCCATGCCGTCGAGATGGAAGAACGCCCCCATCGCGCGCGCCGTCACCTGCACGCGCGCGGCGCGATGCTTGCGCGCAGCCTCATAGGCGAGCAGCGCCCTCGGCACGTCGCCGGACGCGGCGGCGATATTGTTCGCCAGCGCCAGCGCATCCTCGATCGCCTGGCAGGCGCCCTGGGCGATGTACTGGTACATCGGATGCGCGGCATCGCCCATCAGGGCGATGCGGTTCAGCGTCCATTGCGCGATCGGCTTGCGATCGACCATGAGCCAGCGCTTGTCGCGCCACATCAGCGTGATGCAGCCGCGCACGTAGGCGCAGGTCTGCGCGTAGTGCGCGTCGAGTTCCGCCGCATTGCCCCAATCGTCGGAGTCCGGCGTGTAGCGCTTGCTGCGGAACACCGCGACCTGGTTGTAGAGCTCGGCCCGGCGAATCGGGTATTGCACGAAATGCAGCTGCGGCCCGACCCACATGACGACGTTGTCGAGCCCGGCATGGGTGGACATGCGCTCGGTCGGGATGGTGCCGCGATAGGCCACGAGCCCGTCATAGACGAGCGCATCGTCGGAGACGAGGCGGCGCACCAGCGAGTGCAGCCCGTCGGCGCCGACGAGGAGCTCGGCCTCGTAGACGCTGCCGTCGGCACCACGGGCGCGCGCGGCGTCGCCGAGATCCTCGACGGCGACGATCTCCCGATCTGCTTCGAGCGTGATGCGCTTCTCCTGCCGGCAGGCGTCGAGCAGAACGGCGAGCAGGTCGCCGCGATGCATGACGATGTAGGGATGGCCGTAGCGGCGGCGGAAGGCGTCGCCGAGATCGAGCGCGGTGATGCGCGCGCCGGCGAGCGCATCCATCCAGACGAGCCGGCTGGGATAGACGGCATGCCTAGCGACCGCGCTGGCGAGGCCGAGGCGGTCGAGCACTGCCATGGCATTGGGCGCGAGCTGCAGCCCGGCGCCGATCTCGCCGAAATCCGCCGCCTTCTCGACGACATGGACGGGCCGCCCGCTGCGGCTCAAGGCCAGCGCCGTCGCCAGCCCGCCGATGCCGCCGCCGACGATCAGCGTCGGGAGCCTGCTCGTCATGGCCACCGCCCACTCCTCCTCTCTGCTGCTAATTTCCTGCACTGCCCAGGCCGCCAGCGCAAGCGGATGTGCGATGATCACGCTAGCCATCGAGCTCGCGGTAGCGGCGGAAGATACCCTCCTCGTTGAAGGAGATGCGGCGCTCGGAGGCGAGATAGGCCTTGATGCGCGGCCGCGACGCGACGCGGTCGTGCAGCGCGACGACCTTGGGATAGCGCTTCGCCTGTCGCTGCATGGCGCGCGGAAAGGCGTAGCTCAGCCCCTCGACCACCTGGAACAGCGATAGATCGGCATAGGTCAGCCGCGCGCCGACCAGCCAGCGGTCGCCGCGCGGGTTGCGCTCCAGCACGCGCTCGAAGTAGCCCAGGAATTTGGGAATGCGGTTGCGGCGAAAATCCTCGGCGCGGCGCCGCGCGGCCGGCTTCTGATCCTCGTAATAAAGGCCCGCGGCGATCGGGTGATGCGTGTCATGCGTCTCGACGACGAGATCGGCGAGCGTGAGCTGCAGCTGGTTGGTCCAAAGCCGCCCGGCCTCGTCCTTGGCCGCGAGCCGGTGGCGGCTGCCGAGGAACAGCAGGATGTTGGCGGTCTGGCCGATCAGCAGCCGGCCGGCCTTGAGGAAGGGCGGCGCGAAGGGCGGGCGCGCTACGTTCGGATCCTCCATCAGGCGCGTCATCGCGGACATGCCGCCCTTGCGCCGGGCGACATCGACATAATCGGCGCCGGCCTCCTCGAGGGCGAGGCGCACGAACTCGCCGCGCCCCTGGATCGACGGCCAGTAATAGAGCTCGTAGCGCATGGCATCTCCTTGGCGATCGAGCGAGCAATCTAGCGCGGCTCGGCGGCGCGCGGACTCCCGCTTCCCCAGGTTTGCGCTCGCCCGACAGCAGGGTTACTCTGAGAGAAGAGGCGGCGAAGATCCGCCCGGGCACAAAACAGAGACGACGGGAGGGTTCGATGCGTCTTAAGAGCGTGGCATTGCTGGCACTGGCCGCGGCCGCCGGTTGGGGCTTCGCGGCAGGCGAGGCGCTGGCGCAGAACGAGCAGTTCATCCCGCGCCTGGTCTATCGCACCGGGCCTTACGCGCCCAACGGCATCCCCTTCGCCGACGGCTACGCCGATTATCTCGACATGGTCAATGCGCGCGACGGCGGCGTCAACGGCGTCAAGATGACCTATGAGGAATGCGAGACCGGCTACAACAACGACAAGGGCGTCGAATGCTATGAGCGCCTCAAGGGACATCCGCCGACCGGCGCCTCGCTGGTCGATCCGCTGTCCACAGGGATCACTTATGCGCTGATCGAGCGCGCCACGGCCGACAAGATTCCCGTCGTATCGATGGGCTATGGCCGCGCCGATGCCAGCTATGGTGCCGTGTTCCCCTATGTCTTCACGCTGCCGGCGACATACTGGGCACAGGCCGACGCGTTGATCAAGTATGTGGTGGCGCAGGAAGGCGGCGAGGCGAAGCTCAAGGGCAAGAAGATCGCGCTCGTCTATCACGACAGCGCCTATGGTAAGGAACCGATCGCGACGCTCGAGAAGCTCTCGGAAAAATACGGCTACAGCTTCACGAAATACGCCGTCTCGCCGCCCGGTATCGACCAAAAGGCCACTTGGCTGCAGATCCGCCAGCAGCGCCCGAACTGGGTATTCATGTGGGGCTGGGGGGTGATGAACTCGACCGCCATCAAGGAAGCGGCGGCGGTCGGCTTCCCGAT
>DASWFH010000168.1:0-1715 GCA_036394355.1 Allostellaceae bacterium
AGCGCGCGCGCCAGCCCGGCGCGCTTCCTCATGCCGCCCGAGAGCTCGGCCGGATATTTCGCGGCGGCATCCCTCGGCAGGCCGACCAGCCCGACCTTGAGCGCGGCGATCTCGTCGATGAGCGGCGCGCGCAGCGCCAGCTGCTCGTGGAGCGGCACGGCGATGTTCTGCGCCACGGTCATCGAGCTGAACAGCGCGCCGTCCTGGAACAGTACGCCCCAGCAAGCCTCGATCTGCCGGCGCCGCTCCTCGCTCTGCGCCTGCACATCCTCGCCGAAGACCTCGATCGTGCCGGCCGTCGGCCGCTGCAAGCCGATGATCGTGCGCAGCAGCACCGACTTGCCGCTGCCGGAGCCGCCGACCACGCCCAGCACCTCGCCGCGGCGCACCTCGAGGTCGAGATGGTCGTGCAGCACCCGCCCGCCCAGGCGGGTGAACAGCCCGCGCACGCGGATGATGGGGCCGTCGGCCCGATCAGATATGGAGCTGCGCGAAGAGGATCGAGAACGCGGCATCGATGACGATCACCAGAAAGATCGATTCGACCACGGAGAGGGTGGTGGACCGGCCGACGCTCTCGGCGCTCCGTTCGACCGAGAGCCCGCGGCGACAGCCGACGATGGCGATGCTGGCGGCGAAGAACGGCGCCTTCAACGGGCCGAGCCAGAACGTCCATTCGGACACCGAATCGTGCAGCTCGCGCATGAACTCGACCAAGGGTATGCCGAGCGCGATCCAGGACATCAGCGCGCCGCCGAGCAGCGCCATGAAATTGGCGTAGAAGGTGAGCAGCGGCAGCGCCAGGATGAGGCCGAAGAGCCGCGGCAGGACCAGCACGTCGATGGGATCGAGCCCGAGCGTGCGCAGGGCGTCGACCTCCTCGTTGACCTGCATCGCGCCGAGCTCGGCGGTGAAGGCACTGCCGGAGCGTCCGGCGACGATGATAGCGGTGATGAGGACGCCGAGCTCGCGCAACACGCCGAGGCTGAGCAGATCGACGGCGAAGATTTCGGCGCCGAAGCGGCGCAGCTGATCGGCGCCCTGAAAGGTGAGGACGACGCCGATCAGGAACGACAGCAGCCCGACGATGGGCAGTGCCGAGACGCCGGCGCGCTGCATCTGCGCCACCACCGACACCGTTCGGAGCCGCGCCGGCTCGCGAAAGGTGCGCAGCACCGCGATGCAGACCAGGCCGAAGAAGCCGAGCAGCTCGCGCGCGGCCTCGATGAACTTGAACGTCTCCTCGCCGACGAACTCCAACGCCGCGCGGATGGCGTGGGCAAGCCCGAGCTGCGGCACCGGCACGGGCTCGGGCGGCTCGCTCTTGGCCACCTGGTCGAGCAGCGGGGCAAAGGCCTGCGGCACGTTCTCGATGCTGGCGGCGACGCCGCGCCCCTCGAAGCGGCGGCAGGTGCGCAGCACAAGCCAAGCACCGACCGTGTCGAGCATCTCGATGCGGGAGAGATCGATGCGCACCGTCGCCGCGGCGGCGAGGGTGTCAAGGCGGTTCAGGCTGCGATCGAGCTCCGCCGCGCCGGCGACCAGCCAGCGGCCGCCCGCCTGCAGGACGAGTGCCTCACCCCCGCGCGCTATCTCCAGCCAGCCGCTGCTACCTTGCATGGCGGCCCAGTCTACACGGCGGTGCCGTTCTGACGAGAGCCGCGAAATGCTGCTTCCGCACCGCGTCGGTTCCGTTAGAGTAGCGGCCGCGATGC
>DASWFH010000169.1:0-7882 GCA_036394355.1 Allostellaceae bacterium
GGGCCGCGCCACGCCCCTGCCCTTCAGCCGCAGCACCCGCCCCGTATTCGAGTTGGCGGGAATGGTCATGCTGACCGGGCCCGACGGCGTCGGCACCATCACCTTGCCGCCGAGCACCGCTTCGCCCAAGGTCACCGGCAGATCGAGGTGGATGTCGTCGCCCTCGCGGCGGAAGAAGGGATGCGGCGCGACGTGTATCTCGATGAGGGCGTCGCCGGGCGGCCCGCCATTGATGCCGGGCGACCCCTGCCCTTGCAGCCGCAGCACCTGCCCGTCGCGGACCCCCGGCGGGATGGTGACGTCGAGGCTGCGGTCGGGTGCCAGGTTGAGGCGCTGCCGCGCGCCGTTGACGGCGGCGAGGAAATCGACGGTGAGGGTGTAATGCTGGTCGCCGCCGCGCATGCGCATGGTGCCGCCGCCACGCCCACCGCGCGCGCCCTGCCCGAAAAAGGCGAAGAGATCGTCGAGATGCTCGGGCGCCATGCCCTCGGCGGAATGGTACTCGTATTTCTCGCCGGGCGCCCCCTCGGCGAAGCCGCGGTAGCGCGAATAGGCGCGCTCGGGACGCTCGGCGCCGCTGGCGTCGATCTCGCCGCGGTCGAAGCGCGCCCGCTTGTCCTTGTCCGACAGGATGTCGTTGGCGCCGGAGATTTCCTTGAAACGCGCCTCGGCTTCCTTGTTGCCGGGGTTCAGGTCGGGATGGTAGCGCTTGGCGAGCTTGCGGTAGGCGCTGCGAATCTGGTCTTCGCTCGCGTCCTTCTTGACGCCCAGTACCTCATAGGGATTTCGCGCGGCCATGGACAGTGCACCTGGTGGTGGCGCGCTTGGATATGGGCGTCATTTGACCCGTGGCAACTCCTCGAAGGTATGGAAGGGCGGCGGCGACGGGAGGGTCCATTCGAGCGTGGTGGCGCCTTCGCCCCAGGGATTGCCCGCCGCTTTGCGCCCGGCGAAGAGCGTGTGGAAGACGATGAACACGAAGAACAGCGTCGAGGCGAAGGAGATGAAGGCGCCGATCGACGACACCAGGTTCCAGCCGGCAAAGGCGTCGGGATAGTCGCTGATCCGCCGCGGCATGCCGGCGAGGCCGAGAAAGTGCATCGGGAAGAAGGTCAGGTTGACGCCGACGAAGAACGTCCAGAAATGGATCTTGCCGAAGGTCTCGTTGTACTGCCGCCCACTCATCTTGCCGATCCAGTAGTAGAAGCCGGCGAAGATGGCGAAGGCCGCCCCAAGCGACATGACGTAATGGAAGTGTGCGACGACATAGTAGGTGTTGTGGAGGGCCACATCGACGCCGGCATTGGCCAGCACCACGCCCGTCACACCGCCGATCGTGAAGAGGAAGACGAACCCGGTCGCGAACAGCATCGGCGTCTTGAACTCGATCGAGCCCTCCCACATGGTGGCGATCCAGGAGAAGACCTTGATGCCGGTAGGGACCGCGATGACCATCGAGGCGGCGATGAAATAGGCGCGCGTGTCCGCGCTGATGCCGGTGGTGAACATGTGGTGGGCCCACACCACGAATCCGATCGTGCCGATGGCGATGAGAGCGTAGACCATACCGAGATAGCCGAAGATCGGTCTCTTCGAGAAGGTGGAGATCACCTGACTGATGATCCCGAATCCCGGCAGGATCATGATGTAGACCTCGGGATGGCCGAAGAACCAGAACAGGTTCAGGAACAGCAGCGGATCGCCGCCGCCGGCCGGGTCGAAGAAGGTCGTGCCGAAATTGCGGTCGATGAGCAGCATGGTGATGGCGCCGGCGAGAACGGGCAGGGCGAGCAGCAGCAGGAAAGCCGTCACCAATTCGGCCCACACAAAGAGCGGCATCTTGTGCAGCGTCATGCCCGGCGCGCGCATGTTGAAGATCGTCGTGATCATGTTGATCGAGCCGACGATCGACGAGGCGCCGGAGAGATGGACCGCGAAGATCGCCATATCGACCGCGGCGCCTGGATGTCCGATGGCGGCCGACAGTGGCGGATAGAGTGTCCACCCGGTGCCGGCGCCCTCGCCCACGAATATCGATCCGATGAGCAGTGCGGCCCCGGCGATGAACAGCCAGAAGCTCAGATTGTTGAGGCGCGGGAACGCCATGTCCGGGGCGCCGATCAGCAGCGGGACGAAATAGTTTCCAAAGCCGCCGAACAACGCTGGAATGACGACGAAGAACATCATCAGCAGGCCGTGGACGGTGACCACGACGTTGTAGAGCTGATGGTTCCCTTGGAACAGGTGATCCCCGGGCGTCGTCAGCTCGACACGGATGACGACCGACAGGATCACCGCTAGCAGGCCGATCAAGCCTGAAGCGAACAGGTAGAGGATTCCGATGTCCTTGTGGTTGGTGGAGAACAGCCAGCGCCGGACGAAGCCGGGATGGTGATGGCCGTCGTCGAGCGCGTGCGCGTAAGTTGGCGGCATTGACCGTTCCTCGCGGGATGAGATGGCCGGAGAGGCCCCGTGCGTAAGGAATCGGCCGATGTCGCGATTGGTTCCGCCTCTCGCCTTTGCCGGTCCTGCAAGGTCACGCCGGCAACTTGGCGATGCGCGCGCTCTCCTCCCAGAGCCGGCGCGCTGCGGCGTCGTCCTGCGCCGCCTTGCTCAGCCGGGCCGGCGCGCAATCGGCGAAATAGCCGCCGCTGACCGTCGCCACCGCGGGCGACGAGGCGAGATAGACGATGGTCTGCGCGCCCTTCTCCGGCGAGATCGCGAAGAGCTTGGCGACGCCGATGCCCAGGCGGAAGAAGCCGCGGTTGTTGTTGCCGAAACGGGTGGCGACGAAGCCGGGATGAAGGCAGTTGGCGGTGACGCCGGTGGCGGCGAGGCGGCGCGCCAGCTCGCGCGTGAAGAGAATGTTGGCGAGCTTGGAGCGGCCATAGACGGTGAAATAGTGATAATCCCGCTCCGACTGCAGATCGTCGAAGTCGAGCCCGGTCGCGCGATGATGCGCCGCCGAGGATGTGTTGACGATCCGCGCTTGCGCCGCGGCGACCAGGTTGGGCTTGAGCCGGTTGGTCAGCACGAAATAGGCCATGTGATTGACCGCGAAGGTGCGCTCGAGGCCGTCGGCGGTGACGCCGCGCTCGGCGAACATGGCGCCGGCATTGTTGATCAGCACATCGATGCGCGGCTCGAGCGCAGCGATCTCGGTGCCCAGCCGGTCCATCTCGGCCAGCCGCGACAGATCGCCGTAGACGATGCGCGTGGCGGTGCCGGGAGCGCGCGCCTGGATCTGGGCGAATGCCGCCGCGCCGCGGGCCTTGTCCCGCGCCACGAGCAGCAGCCGCGCGCCCATCGAGGCCAGCCGCTCGGCGGCCACAAGCCCGATGCCCGAGGTTGCTCCGGTGATGACGCACACCTTGCCTTGCATCGGCGCTCCTTCGGCTGTGCGCGATCCGCTCATTCTGCCATCCTCTGCAGGCGCCGCTCGCGATAGAAGATGTAGAGGCCGCTGCCGATGATGACGGCTGCGCCAACCCAGGTCCACAGGTCCGGAAATTCGGCGAAGACGAGATAGCCGAGGACGACCGTGCCGATCAGCTGCCCGTAATTGAGCGGCGCGATCACCGCCGCCGGCCCCCATTCGAGCGCCTTGACGATGAAGTAATGGCCGAAGCCGCCGAAGAGGCCGAGGCCGACGAACAGCAGGACGTCGAACAGCGAGCGCGGCGTCTGCCAGAAGAACGGCACCAGCAGCGTCGTCAGCACGAAGCCGACCACGGCGATGTAGGTGTTGGAGGTCTCGGCGGAATCGCGCGCGGCGAGGCTGCGCGTCAGCACCTGGTAGAGCGCGTTGCACCCGGCGCTGATGAGCACCAGGAAAGATGCCGGCGGCACCGCTCCCAAGCCCGGGCGCAGGATGAAGACCGCGCCGAGAAATCCGACGCCGACAGCCGCCCATCGCCGCGGCCCCACCGTCTCGCCGAGGGCGAGTGCGGCAAGCGCGATCATGATGAAAGGCGAGACGAAGCTGATGATCGCCGCGGTGGGCAGGTCGGTGTAGTGCAGCGCGGTGAAGTAGACGCCGGTGGCGCTCAGCAGCAGCGCCGAGCGCAAGACCTGGATCCAGGGCTGCGACGTGGCAAAAAGCGCGAGCCCGCGGCGCGGAAAGAAGGCGACCACCATGTAGGCGAAGTGGCCGGCATAGCGCGCCCAGACGATCTCGACCGTGGAATAGCTGCGGCCGAGATACTTGGCCGAGGCGTTGAGGCATGGCAGCAGTGCCATCGCCAGCGCCATATAGAGGATCGCTCGGCCGATATTGTATCCGCGCGCCACGGCGTTGGCTTGTCCGGGAGGGTGTCTATTCGGGCGCCCTCACCATAGGAGCGCCGGCGCCCCTCGCCAACCGGATTGTGCCGCGCCGAAGCGGGCCCTCAGAAGCGGAAGCGCAAGGTGGCGCCGGCCTCCAGCGTCTTGTTGTGCGGCTCGACGCCTCCAAATGGCACGCCGGCGATGGTGAAAAAGGATGGCTTCGACTCGCCGATGTTCCAATAGCGCACGAACGGACCGAAGGCGATCCGGCCCCACGGCGTCCCGGTCTCGGCGAGCAGCGTCCCGCGCAAGCCATAGCCGCGCGTCTGCGTATTGCTCACGTCGGCATTGGCGCCGCCCTGCGAGAGATACGAGGTCTGCTTGCCGCGCACGAGGTAGTCGTATTCGGCGCTTGGCCGCAAGATCCAATTCCCGGCGACGAAGCTGAAGCCGAGCCCGACGGGGATATAGAAATACTGCGACAGGCGATCGTAGGCGACCGCACCGGTCGTTGTCCTGCGGTTGCGGCCCACGTCGTACAACACGCGATAGCCGAGGCCGGTGAAGGGCGAAATGCCGAACCAGTCGTTCCGGATCAGGTCGGCGCCGGCCAGTAGCCGCAAGTCGCCGGTAATGTCCCAAACGCCGTTGAGGTTGCCGGTCCCGTTCGACTTGTAGTTCAGATATCCGACATCGGCGATGCCGTTGGCCGTCAGGAACGCAGTGCCGACCTTGTAGGTGTAGCTGGCGTTGACGCCGCCGGTGGGGCCGATCTGGTGCATCAGATTGGGCTCGCGATAGGCGTAGTAGTAACCCTCCGGCCCGATCTCCCAGCCCGGCAGCGTCTGCGCGGCCGCGGCCCCGGGCACCAGCCATGCCAGCGCAACCAGCCATCCCCTCCAATCGCGACCCATCCCCCGCTCCATCCTGTGGCTTGGTGAAACCGCATCCGTTGGGTCGCGCAACTCCGACGCGGCCTTGTGCATTTATTGATTGCGCGTGGTTAACGAACCGACAATGGGCGCATCTTCCCCAGCTGAGCGCACCGAGGCCGGCGGCTCAGAAGCGCCGGCGCGGCGTCGCGCCGGCGCTGTTTCTCCCAAATTTTGCGAACCGTCTCGAGCCGATATCCTTTGGCTCAAGCTAGCGCGCCGACGACCTCGGCCACCGTCGACCAGGCCGCTGCGCTCGCCGCGGCGAGGACGGGGCGATCGGCAATGCGCGGATCATAGGGTGAGCCATCGAGAAACGCGCCGACGCCGCCCGCCTCGGCGGTGATCAGCATTCCCGCCGCGTGATCCCATGGCAGCGAGCGCGAATGCAGCGAGAAGTGCGCGCGGGCGAGCGCGATGTCGAGATATTCGAGCCCGCTGCAGCCGCGGTTGCGCACGCCGCCGACCCGCCCGCTCGCCGTCAATGCCTGTGCCGCGCGCGGCCCCGACCTGGTGCGGCCATAAGCCGCCCCGACCATTTCCGAGGGCGGCACCTCGGCCGCGGTCGTGTGTCGCTGGCCCGCCGACCAGGCGCCGCCGCCCGCCTCGGCCATCACCATGGTGTCGGCCAACGGATCGTAGATCCAGCCCGCGCGCGCGGCGCCGCGCTCGATCAAGGCGACGATGACGGCAAACCCCGGCTGGCCGCGCGCGAAATTCGCGGTGCCGTCGACCGGGTCGATCACCCAGACCGGCGCTTCGCCGGCAAGCAGGGCGAAGCGGCCGCGATCCTGTGACGCAGCCTCCTCGCCGAGCACGACCGAGCCCGGCAGCAACCCGCCCAGGCGCTGCGTCAACTGCCGCTCGGCCTCGAGATCGGCGAGCGTGACGAAGTCGCCGGGCCCCTTCTCGCGGATGTCCTCGCGCCGCAGCAGCCGGAAGCGCGGCAGAATCTCCGCCTGGGCGGTCTCGCGGATGTGTTCGGCGACTTTTTCCGGATCAGGCATCGCGTGCAAACCTTATGACGCCTTCTTCCTAGCTAATGCGGCGCACCGACTCACGACAAAATTTCGGCGAGCGAGTGGCTTGTTAGCCGTTCGCTAACCGCCCGGAGGCTTAGCTCCGGTCATGGCAATGCAAGCACCGGAAGGACGCGGGAAGAAACCCGCCGGGCTCTACCGCACACTCTGGCACTATGCCGCCGGCGATCAGCGCCGCGTGGTCTTGTTCATGGCGCTGCTGATCGTCGCGCAGGCGCTGAAGCTGGCGATCCCCTACCTGTCGGGCGCCGCGGTCGAGGCCATGCAGGCCAAGGGCAACGAGGCGCTCGGCGCGGCCGCGTGGGACATGGCGCTCATTTTCCTTGCCTGCGTCGCGAGCTGGGCGCTGCACGGCCCGGCGCGCGTGCTCGAGCGCTTTGTCGCCATCCGCATCCGCGAGCGCTTCGCCGACACGCTCTACGCGAAGGCGACGAGCCTGCCGCTCGACTGGCACGAGCACCATCATTCCGGCGAAACCATCGAGCGCGTGCAGAAGTCGGGCAGCGCCCTCTTCGGCTTCGCGCAGAACCAGTTCGTCTATCTCCAGAACACGGTGAGCCTGGTCGGGCCGATCGCCGCGATATTCGTGCTCTCGGTGCCGACCGGTGTCGCCGCGCTGGCGAGCTATGCGCTGATCGCGCTGATGCTCGTCCGCTTCGATCGGGTGATGATCCGCCTCAACCACGCGCAGAACCAGGCGCAGGCGCGGTACGCGGCGACGCTCGTCGACTGCCTCGGCAATATCGCGACGGTGCTGACGCTGCGCCTGGCGGGGCCGACGCGACGCCTGGTCGCGGCGCGGCTCGGCGCCGTCTTCGCCCCGCTGCGCAGCAGCATCGTACTGAACGAAGCCAAATGGTGCGCCGTCGATCTGCTCAACAACGGCATCAGATGCGGGCTGGTCGTGCTCTATGTCTGGCTCGCCTGGCGCCAGGGCGAAGCCGTGCTGCTCGGCAGCGCCGTCATGGTCTTCCAGTATGCGCAGCAGGTCGGCGGGGTGGTCGGCAACATGGCCGGGAACTACCAGGACCTGGTGGGCTATCAGACCGACCTGCGCTGCACCGACGTCATCACCGCGGCCGCCGCACGCCTCCCATGCGGCGCTGCGGCGCCGGCAGCCTGGCGGGAGATCCGCATCGAAAAGCTGGACTTCGCCTATCTCGGCAAGCGGCGCGGCCAGGCGGCACTGCGCGATGTCTCCCTGACGCTGCGCCGCGGCGACCGGATCGCCCTCGTCGGCGAAAGCGGCTCGGGCAAGAGCACGCTGCTGCGCGTCCTGGCCGGCCTATACCGGGCGGACGGCGCCAGCTTTGTCATCGACGGCAAGAACCGCCCGGCCGTCGCCGATCTCGGCGCCATCGCGACGTTGGCGCCGCAGGATCCCGAGATCTTCGCGGGCAGCATCGCCCACAATCTGACGTTCGGCATCGAGCACGATCCGGCGGCGATCCGCCATGCCTGCGAGCTCGCCATGTTCACGCCGGTGGTCGAGGCCTTGCCCGGCGGGCTGGCCACCGAGATCGCCGAGCGCGGGCTCAACCTCTCCGGCGGGCAGAAGCAGCGCCTCGCGGTGGCGCGCGCCATCCTGGCGGCGCAGCACAGCTCGCTGATCCTGCTCGACGAGCCGACCAGCAGCCTCGATCC
>DASWFH010000170.1:0-2199 GCA_036394355.1 Allostellaceae bacterium
TCGCGGCCGATCCGACCGGCGTGGACATGGATCGCGTCGCGTCCACGGTGCGGGTCACCGAGGAGGTCGGCGCCGGTCGGCTGACGCCGGAGGCTGCGATGGCGGCGATTGCCGCGATCGCGCACGCGCCGCCCGCGCCGACATGGCTTTTCACGCTCGCAGCGGGGGCAGGTGCCGTGGCGCTCGCGGTGATCTTCGGCGTCGAGCATTCGATCGCTGCGGCGCTGATATTCGCGAGCGCTGCCGCCGGCGCAATCCTGCGTCGCGGCGTGGCGCGCGTGAGCGCAAACGTTTTCATTCAGCCGTTCTGCGCCGCGCTCGTCGCCGGCGTCGTCGGCGCGCTCGCGGTTCGCTATCAGCTCAGCTCCTCGTTGCGCCTGATCGCGATTTGCCCGTGTATGGTCCTGGTGCCCGGGCCGCACGTACTCAATGGCGCGCTCGACCTCATCAACGGCCGCATTCAGCTCGGCGCCGCCCGCCTGATCTATGCCGTGCTCATCATCGTGGCGACCTCGACCGGATTGCTGCTGGGTCTGGCACTGCTCGGCGTCTCCCTGCCGGTCGATGCACCCGGCCGCGCCGTTCCGCTGTGGCAGGACGTGATCGCCGCCGGCGTCGCCGTCGCGGCGTACAGCGTCTTCTTCTCCACGCCGCTGACAATGCTGCCGTGGCCGGTGGCGGTCGGCATGCTGGCGCACGCGCTGCGCTGGGCGGCGATCGCGCTGCTCGGCTCCGGCGCCGCGACCGGCGCCTTTGTCGCGTGTCTCGTCGTCGGGCTGATGCTCACTCCGGTCGCGCGCCGTCGCCACATGCCATTCGCGGCCATCGGCTTCGCCGCCGTGGTGTCGATGCTGCCGGGCGTCTTTTTGTTCAGGATGGCGAGCGGCCTTGTGCAACTTGCCGACCGCGCGACGACGACGTTGGAGGTCATCGGCGCGACCATCACCGATGGCATGACCGCCCTGCTCATCGTTTTCGCGATGAGCTTCGGCCTCGTTATTCCGAAGCTCGTGATCGACTATCTAAGCGAACGATCGGCGGCGGCAAAATCATAGCAGGCGCCCTCGCCATTCGCTTCACTCCGCGTAGAGCGGACGGTAGACCCGCGCGCGTATCAGCGCGCCGACATCGTCCGGCCGCGGCACGCGCGCCAGCCCCTGATCGAAAATGTACGCGGCGATCCGTTCCGCGACGTGGAGCGATGCGTTGAGGATATGACTCTGCGGCGGGTAGATGAGGCCCATCGAGAGATTCTCCTCGGTGACCTGCTCGGCGACCGCTTGCGCCGCGACGACGAACATGTGCTCCGTCACTCGCGTGGCTTCGGTGGCAAATACCGCCATGCCCATGGCGGGGAAAATGTACACATTGTTGCCCTGGCCCGGCACGAAATGCCGGCCGTTGATCTCGACCGGCGGGAAGGGACTTCCGCTCGCGAAAACGGCGCGGCCGCCGGACCAGCGGTAGGCCTCCTCCGCCGTGCATTCCGAGCGCGAGGTCGGATTGGAGTACGGAAAAATAATCGGGCGCTCGTTGATCTTCGCCATCGCTTCGATCACCTCGCGGTTGAAGAGTTTTGGCACGGTGCTCACGCCGATGATGGCGGTCGGCCGCAACGCCTCGACCGCCTCGACAAAAGTGGAGGCCGGCGAAGCGTCCTGCACGAAAGGTTTTTGAAAATCGGCGAGATCCGTGCGCGAGGTCACGAGCAGGCCGTTGATGTCGAACAGCGCATTGCGCCGCCGCGCCGCCGCGAGATCCATGCCTTCCCGCTCCATGGCGAGGCTGATCAGTTCGGCAATGCCGGTCGCGGCGGAGCCGGCGCCAAGGAACAGGAAGCGCTGCTCTGCAAGCTTTTTCCCGGTGAGGCGCAAGGCGCCGTAGATCCCGGCGAGCGCGACGCCGGCGGTGCCCTGGATGTCGTCGTTGAAGGTGCAGATGTTGTCGCGATAGCGCGCCAGGATCGGGACAGCGTTGAAATTGGCGAAATCCTCCCATTGGATGCAGCAGCTCGGGTAGAGCTGCTGCACCGCCGCCACGAACTCGTTGACAAAGGCGAGATACTCTTCGCCGCGCAGGCGCTGCTGGCGCAGGCCCTGATAAAGCGGGTCATCGAGCAGAACCTGATTGTTCGTGCCGACATCGAGAACGATCTGCAGAAGTATCTCGTGCTCTCGGATCTGCAGGCGCGCAACGAGA
>DASWFH010000171.1:0-3168 GCA_036394355.1 Allostellaceae bacterium
AGGGCTCGTCGCCGATCAGGGCGAGACCCTGCTGGTCGACACGCTGTTCGACCTCAAATGCACGCGCGACATGCTGGCGGCGTTGCGCGGCGCGGTGCCGGCGGCGGCGCGCATCGGCACGCTCGTCAACACCCATTCCAACGGCGACCACACCTTCGGCAACCAGCTCGTCCCGGGCGCGCAGATCATCGCCTCGCGCGCCTGCGCCGCGGAGATGAAGGAGCGCACGCCGGCGGAGCTCGCGGGCATGATGCGCAACTGGCGCTCGCTCGGCCCCGGCGCCGCCTTCTTCCACGAGGTGATGGGAACGCGCTTCGACTTCGAGGGCATCACGCTGACGCTGCCGACCCGCACCTTCGAGCGCGAGCTCGGCTTGCGTGTCGGCGGCAAGGAAGTCCGCCTCGTCGAGGTCGGGCCGGCGCATACCGGCGGCGACGTCGTCGTCTACGTGCCCGCCGACAAGACGGTCTTCACCGGCGACATCCTGTTCGTCAACGGCCATCCGGTGATCTGGGCCGGGCCGATCGGCAACTGGATCAAGGCGTGCCGGCGCATCCTCGATTGGGACGTCGAGACGGTGGTGCCCGGCCACGGGCCGATCACCGACAAGGCCGGCGTGCGCGCGATGCTGCGCTATCTCGAATATCTGCGCGACGAGGCGAGACAGCGCTTCGCCGCCGGCATGGGCTACGAGGCGGCGGCGCGCGACATCTCGCTGGCGCCTTTCGCCGAGTGGACCGATCCCGAGCGCATCGTCGTCAACGTCCACGCGCTTTATCGCGAATTCGCCGCCGACACGGCGCCGCCCGACGCCATGGCCCTCTTCGCGGCGATGGGGCGCTATCACGACGAGCGCAAGCGCCCCGCCGTCTGAACCCTTACCCTTTTCAATTTGATGCTTTTCGATTTGTCTCCGCGGCGCGGCCGACATACCTTGCGCGCGCGCCACCGCCGCGAGGAGCACGCCTGATGATTGCCGCCCGACGCCCACGAACCTTGTCGCGACGCACCGTGCTCGGCTTCGGCGCCGCCGCGGGGCTGATGCCCGCCGCCGCCTGGGCGGAAAGCGAGCCGCTCAAGGTCGGCTTCCTCACCGTCAACACCGGCCCGCTCGCCGCCGGCGGCAAGCAGATGGAAGAGGGCCTCACGCAGTTCCTCAAAGAGCGCGACGGGACGCTCGCCGGCCGCAAGATCGAGCTCATCACCGCCGACAGCGGCGGCCAGCCCGCGCAGGCCAAGACCAAGACGCAGGAGCTGGTCGAGCGCAGCAACGTGCAGGTCATCATCGGCCCGCTCGCGACCTACGAGGCGCTGGCGATCGACGATTACCTGCGCCAGGGGCAGGTGCCGCTGATCACGCCGACCTCGGCGGCGTCGCTCGACCTGCGCGGCGGGCGCGAGGTCAATCCCTGGGTCATCCACGCCGTCGGCACTGCACCGCAGGTGACGCATCCGCTCGGCGAATACGCGGCCAAGACGCTGGGTTACAAGCGCATCGCCACGATCGCCGACGATTTCACCTACGGCCACGAGGGCGTCAGCGGCTTTCAGCGCAGCTTCGAGGACAATGGCGGCAAGATCGTGCAGAAGCTGTGGCCGCCGCTCAACGTCACCGATTACGGCCCCTTCATCGCGCAGATCAAGCGCGACGTCGACGCGGTCTATATCGGCTTCGCCGGCGTCAATGGTTTGCGCTTCCTGAAGCAATACGCGGAGTACGGGCTGCACGACAAGATCCCGGTCCTCGGCAACACCACGAGCACGGATGAAGGCATCCTGCGCGTCATGGGCGACGAGGCGCTCGGCGTCGTCACCGCCGGCTGGTACGCCGCCGGCCTGCAGAGCCCGGACAATTACCGCTTCGTCGAGGCCATCCGCGTCGCCTACGGCCATGACCCCGGCTTCTACACCGCCGGCACCTACACCGCCGGGCTATTCCTCGAGAACGCGCTCAATGCGCTCAAGGGCGACACCGCGAACCCGGCGGCGCTGCGCGACACGCTGCGCAAGACGTGGATCGTGGCGGGCCCGATCGGCTCGATCAAGCTCGATGCCTACGGCACGCCCATCCTCGACGTCCACATCCGCAAGGTCGAGCGCCGCAACGGAAGACTGGTCAACGCCATCGTCACCACCTACCACGACGTCAGCCAGTTCTGGACATACGATCCGCGGCAATTCCTCGCCGAGCCGCCCTATTCGCGCGACTTCCCGGTGGCGAAGCACCTCGAATAGGCGCGGGCGCTGCTATTGCTTTGAAGGTTGCGGCTGCGGAGTCTCTGCCGCCTGCGTCGCCCGCGACGCCGGCGGGCAGTGGAGCGCCGCCCGCGTCTCCGCCGTCTTGCCGCGCTCGGCGTAGGACAGGCCCTTGGTCATGAGATCGTCGAGCCGGGCGCACAGGGCCTCGCCGTGCGCGGTCGGCGCGGCGGCTTCCTCCGCCGCGGGCGCGAAGCCTTCGACCGCAGGCTTGTCGTCGGTCGACTCCGTCCCTGTTGCCCCGGCCTCGGGCTGCTCCGCCTCCTCGGCCCGGGCGGCCATGGGCCAGGCGGCGGCGAGCGCCAGGGCGAACAGGAGGGCGGGAAGGGGCCGGGTGGGCATGTTGGGGTTGCTCATGACTGCCTTCTGATGACGCAAGGAATATGAACACCGCAACCGGCCGCGAGTGCCATGCGTCCTCGCGCCGCTCACGGCCGCATCGCCGTCGCCACCGCGCCCGCCTCGCGCAAGCCCGCGGTCAGGTTGGCGAATTCGCACAGCAGCGCGCGGGTGTCGCGCGGGTCGATGATCTCCTCGACGCCGAACGCCTCGGCGACGCGGAAGGGCGAGCGCACCCGGTTCAGGCGCTCCGCGATCTCGCCGCGCAGCGTGTCGCGGTCGGGCGCGGCGTCGAGCTCGGCGCGGTAGGCCGCCTCGATGCCGCCCTCGACCGGCAGCGAGCCCCAATCACCGGACGGCCAGGCATAGCGGTAATGGAGCCGCGCGTGGTTGGTATGCGCGGCGCCGGCGACGCCGAAGGCCTTGCGCACGAGGATCGAGCACCAAGGCACGCGCGCCTGGTAGATGGCGGCGAGCGCGCGGGCGCCGTGGCGGATGGTGCCGGCCTTCTCGGCCTCGAGCCCGATGACGAAGCCGGGGATGTCGACCAGATGCACCACCGGCAGGTGGAAG
>DASWFH010000172.1:0-14525 GCA_036394355.1 Allostellaceae bacterium
GGGTGCGCGCGGCGCTGGCGCGCTTCGCCGGCTCGGGGTGATCTCCCTCAGGGCAGGAGCGCGCCCTGGGTCTCGACGTAGACGGCGTAGACCGAGGTGCTCGCGGCCATGAACAGGCGGTTCCGCTTCTTGCCGCCGAAGGCGAGATTGGCGCAGGTCTCCGGCAGGTGGATCTTGCCGATCAGCTCGCCGCTCGGCGCGTAGCAGCGCACGCCGTCCTCCTTGGGATCGGCCCAGCCCATGCTGCACCAGACGTTGCCGTCGATATCCGTGCGCACGCCATCGGTGAAGCCGGGCGCGAAATTCTCGGCGAAGACCTTGTCGTTGGCGAGCTTGATGCCGTCGACCACGTCGAACACGCGCATGTTCGAGCGGCCGCCATGGGTGATGCCGCTGTCGATGATGTAGAGCTTCTTCTCGTCCGGCGAGAAGGCGATGCCGTTCGGCTTGTCGAAGCTGTCGACCACGACCGTGGCCTTGCCGCTCTTCGGATCGAGCCGGTAGACCTGCGCGGGCAGCTCAAGCTGGTCCTTGTGACCTTCGTAATTGCCGAAGATGCCGTAGCCGGGATCGGTGAACCAGATCGCGCCATCCGAGGCGACCACGACGTCGTTCGGCGCGTTGAGCTTCTTGCCGTTGTAGTTGTCGATGAGCACGGTGATGGTGCCGTCATGCTCGGTGCGCGTCACGCGCCGCGCGTCGTGCTCGCAGCTGATGAGCCGGCCTTCGCGGTCCCGAGTGTTGCCGTTGCTGTAGTTCGAGGGCTGGCGAAAGACGCTGACATGGCCATCCTCCTCGAGCCAGCGCATGATGCGGTTGTTGGGAATGTCGCTCCACAGCAGATAGCCGCCGTCGCGCACATAAACCGGCCCCTCCGCCCAGCGGAAGCCGGTGGCGATGCGCTCGATCGCGGCGTTGCCGACCTTGTACTTGAACCGCTTGTCGAGGGCCTCGACCCGCGTATCCGGGTAGCGCCAGCCCGGTAGATTCCCCAATGGCAGCTCGTCGGCGGCGGCCGGCTTCGTGGCGAAGGCCGCAGCGGTTGCGGCCGCGGCGCTCAAAAATGCCCGTCGTTCCATCTGGCATCTCCCCATGTTTTTCCGGGATGAGATCGGCAACCCATCGGTCGCGGCCCGGATTCCGCAGGAGGCGACCCGCCGCGCGTCAGGCGAGGAAGCGAAGCGCTCACACCGACGGGGCGAGCCTTGCGGGTTGCATCGCACACACGGTGCGGCTGCAAGCCACTGCCGTCAAGCCATCCGTAGCGGCAGATTGTGCCGGCCCGGCGGCGCGCGTCGCTCAGCCATCGGGCTCCGCCGCCCTCACTTCGCGGCCGCGGCCCATCTGGATCATCGCCTGCCCCACCTCGGGGCGCCGCTCAATGACGTGGCGATAGCGCCCGACCGCCGCCGCGACGAGCTCGCCGCCGCGGCCGAGCAGCTCGTCGCCGAGCTCGATGACGCGCAAATTGGGCCAGATGCGCGGACGGATGCGCCGCACCTCGGCCAGTGCCTCGCTGGCCGGACGATCGGGCCGCGCCTGCGTCAGGATCAGCGCCATGGCGGCGGTCGAGCGCGAGATGCCCATGTGGCAATGGACGAGGAGATGCGCGCGCGGCTGACGCATCAGGTCGCGGCCGAAGCGCAGCAGCGCCTCGACATCCTCGCGCTGCACCAGGCGCAGGTCGGGCAGCTCGTCGATGATGTCGTGGAAGCGCAGATCGAGTCGCTCATGCTCGCCGAAAGCGCCGAAGGCCTCGGGATCGGGGAAGCCGGGATCGAGGATCGACAGCACATGCGTGACGCCCACGGCGCCGTGGCCCGCCAGCTCCTCGATGCCGCATACGGTGATGTGAAAATCGACAAACTCGCTGGCGCTCGTCACAGCCGCTCCCCTGCCCGATGATCGGCGCGCATAGGAGCGCAGGCGCGCCGCGCGGTCCAGTGACTATTTGCAGCGGGTCATGCGACGATGACGCTCGGACGCGAGGAGAGCGGTCATGGATGGCAAGGCGCTGATCACGGGATTCGAGCCCTATGGCGGGCGCCGGGTCAATCCCTCGGGCGAGTTGGCGGCGGCGCTCGACGGCGCGCGGCTCGGCGATCTCGTCGTCGTCGGCCGCACCTTGCCGGTGGTTTTCGCCGGGCTCGCCGCGCGCATCGAGGCTTGCCTCGCCGAGACGAGGCCAGCGGTGGTCATCGCTCTCGGCCTGTGGCCGGGCGAACCGATGATCCGCCTCGAGCGCCTCGCGGTGAACCTCGCCGATTGCGCCAGCCCCGACAACGCCGGCGCGCTCCCCAGTGAGGAGCTGCTCCATCCCGACGGCGCGCCGGCACTCTCCGCGACGCTGCCGTTGCGGGCGATCGAGGCGGCGCTGCTGGCCGAGGGCATCCCGGCGCGTCTCTCCAACACCGCCGGCACGTTTCTCTGCAATGCGACGCTGTACACGCTGCTGCGCGTCATCGCGCAGCGCGGCGAGCACATTCCCTGCGGCTTCATCCACCTGCCCTACCTGCCGCAGCAGGTCGCGGAAATGCTTTCAGGCGCGCGCGCCGGGCGGGTCGACCTCCAGCACGGCACCGATTTCGCCTCGATGGATCTCGCCACCATGGAGCGCGCGCTGCGCATCGCGCTCGCGGTCACCGCGAGCGAGCAGCACCGAGGGACGAAATCGCCTTGAGCCGGGCGTCAGCGCTTTTTCGGCTCGACATCGTCGGCGCCGGCGCGCAGGCCGCTGCCCTGCATCTCTTTCTCGGGCTTGTCGTGGCTGCCAGTGCGCTGCTGCCGCACCTTTTTCACCAGCTCCCGGTCGGCGTTGCGCTCGCTGGCGCGCCGCACCGCAATGGGCATGACCGCGAACTGCCGCTGCTGCTCGCCCATATGCGTGAGAAAGGCGTGCCGAATCGAGTCTTCCATCATACGCGCGGTATCCGCCGCAGCGCCTGGCTGGCGCTGGCGGCCAATCTTCAGGTTCCGATCCTCCGGCATCTCGCCCCCTTGCCCGATTGACAGAGTTGCTCAGGACAACGCCCGGAGCGAGCCATGGTTCGCGACGCGGCCCGCTCCCGGCAGGGGGAAGCTTAAGCCCTTTCGCACGATCGAGAAAGGAGGGAGACGCGGCTAGGCCAGCTCCGGCCGCAGCGTCATACGGGCGCTGCGGCGCGCGCCCGGGGCCAGCACGCGCAGCCCGGTCTCGGCGACCCCTTCGCGCGCGAGATTGATGGCATCGGTGCAGTGGCTCGCCGGCTCGACGCAGAAGAAATCGCCCTGCGCCGGCGTATAGACCGCGAGAAAAGAGAGCAGCGGCTGGGTCGCCTCGATGGCGAGCCTGGCGCGCCGCTCGGGCCAGGCGACCATGGCAGCCCCGCTCCAGCCGGTGAACACGTTATCGAGCGCGAGTTCGGCGATGCGCCGCCCCTCGGCCAGGTCCCAGCCCGGCGGCACCGCGGTCTTCTCGGTCGGCAGAATCTCGGCGTCGGTCAGCCACACGCCCGCCGCCGCCGCCGCGACCGTCGCTTGCGGCGTACGCGGGAAGAAGGGATGAAAGCCGAGGCCCGCGGGCATGAGCTCGTCGGCGAGGTTCTCGATCTCCAGCGTGAGCGCCAACGCCTCCGGCGTCAGCACGAAACTTTGCCGCGCACGGTAGCACCACGGCCAAGCGCCGGGCGCGTGCTCGTATTCGAGCACCAGACGGTCCTCGCCGCGCTCGATCACCTGCCAATCCTGGCGCCAGCCATGGCCGTGAATGGCATGGCGCGTATGCGGCGCCGCCGGGCTCTCGACCACTTCACGACCGCAGAACAGGAAACGGCCGTCGCGGATGCGGTTGCCGTAGGGAACCATGGGAAAGCAGGCCATCTGCTCGGCGTCGCGGCGTGCCACCGCGGCAGGCGCCGCCGGGCGCAGCCAGTCGATGCGCCCGCCCCCGCGCTTCCACCAGAAGCCGGCGACGGCACCACCGGCGCGCGGGGCCACCTCGCAGGTCGCGGTCTCGCTGGTGAGGGTTATGACACCGTTGTCGACAATCATCGCGCGCCACCTCGCGGCAAGTCGACGCAACCTTCGCCAGTCTTGGTTAATTTTTCCTTACGCGATGGCGCCGGGAGATGACGCCATGGACCGCGGCCGCGGAGGCTGGCGAGGCGGCCGGTCGAGACGGCAAAGCACAACGCCGGCCGATCCAAGGTCGGCCGGCGTTTGCCCTTCGCAAGCGATAGAGAAGAGCGCGGTTAGCGGCGGGAATTGCCGGCGCCGCCAGCGCCGGTATCGGTCGAGGTCGACGTGCTGCCCGGATTGGCGCCGATACTTCCGGCGCTGTTGGTCGCGACCCGCTGCTCCGAGATCACCTGCCCGGTGCGCCCGTCGATACGCAGCGCATAAGCCTCGTCGCCGCGCTGCGCCTGCGCGGTATAGCGCTGTCCCAGCGCCCGCACGTTGCTGACATTGGTATAGCCCGCCGACTGCAGGCGGTCGCGGATCTCATCCGCGCTCATCATCATCGGCGTCGAGGTGCCGCTCGATGCCGTGTCGCGGTCGCGCCGCGCCATCCGGTCTGACCCGTTCGCCAAGTTCATCCGCTGCAGCGTGTCCCGGTCGAGCGTCGCTGTCTGCTGCAAGCCTTCGCGCGCCTGGTAGGCGGCGATCGCCTGCTTGGTGTCGGGACCGATGATGCCATCGACCGGGCCGCGGTAAAGCCCCTCGCGCTGCAACTCCTTCTGCGCGTTCCGGACCAGCCGGCCCTGGCTCGGCTGCGACGATCCGGAGGAGGCGCCGAGCCCGACATCGTTGAGGGCGCGCGAGGCGGCAGTTTTCTCCTTGTGGATCGCGTTCATGGCGAGCGTGTCGGCGCCTTCCGGCATGGCCCACCCGCCCGTCGCGCCGACCGCGCCACCGACGGCCGCGCCGACAGGGCCGCCGACCAGGGCGCCCACGCCCAGGCCGGTCAAGCCGCCGGAGGCGGAGCGTTGTTGAGTATCTGTGCCGCAGGCCGCCGTAAGCAGGCCCAAGGCGACGACGGCTGTAACTCTGATATGCATGGCATTTCCCGACTTGGCTGATTGTCCCGATGCTGTTCCAACAGCGGATTTTTTGCTTGGGTTCCGTTCGGGACTGGCGCTTGACAGCTTGGAGGCTAACGCTATTGTCGCTGCTCGCTTTTGCTGTTTCGACAGAACGGATTGCCGGCCATGGCCAAATCAAATACCGTCCTGATCAAGCTGGTGAGCAGTGCTGACACCGGCTTCTATTATGTGACCAAGAAGAACCCGCGCACGAAGACCGAAAAGCTCGAGCTCAAGAAATACGACCCGGTCGCGCGCAAGCACGTCGTCTTCAAGGAATCCAAGATGAAATAGCGCGCCGGTCCCGGCGCGATCAATCGTGGCCGCTCTCGCCGAGAGCGGCTTTTTTTCTGCTGCGCCGACGCGGTGCGCCGGCCGTCGCAGCCTTGGGCATCGGCAGCGCCTCGACGACCGAGCTGTAGACGCAGTTGCGACCGCTCGCCTTGGCGCCGTAGAGCGCCTTGTCGGCGCGCTGCAGCAGCGCGGCGGCGCTGTCGCCCCCGTCGCGGGTCACGGCGATGCCGATGCTGATGGTGACGCCGACCTCGCCCGCCCCTTCGCCGAGCGTCACCGGCTTGTCGGCGATCACGTTGCGCAGTCGCTCGGCGACCATCGTCGCCACCGGCAAGCCGGTATCCGGCATCACCACGACGAACTCCTCGCCGCCGTAGCGCGCCACCAGATCGAAGCCGCGCACATGGCGCTGGATGCGGGTCGCCACGTCGCGCAGCACAGCGTCGCCGGCCGCATGGCCGTGCGTGTCATTGACGCGCTTGAAATAGTCGATGTCGAGCATCAACAGGCCCGGGCCGGCATGCCCCTCCGCGGTGCGTGTCATCAGCTCATCGAGATGCGCCATGAGGTAACGTCGGTTATAGACACTGGTGAGCGGGTCGGTGAGCGCCAGCGCCAGGCTGCGCTGATAGTTGTCGAGCAGCCCGTCCTGCATGCGCTTGCGGCGGATCTGCGTGCGTGCGCGGGCGATCAGCTCGTTACGGTCGATGGGGCGGACGATGTAGTCGGTGGCGCCGAGATCGAGCCCCTTGGCGAGGCGCGGCAGCTCCTCGCCGTCGGCGATGAGCAGGATCGGCACCAGGCGACTCGCCTCGGTGGCGCGCAGCTGGGCAAGCAGGCGCAGCACGTCGCGCTGCCCGGAAAGGCTGAGAATCACCAGATCGATCGACGTTCCGACCAGCTCGCGCAGCTGCTCCGGCGTGGCGGGCCGCGCCACTTCCGCGGCGATCGGACGCAGCATCTCCGCCATGCGGTCGCCAGCGAACTGGCTTTCCTCCCACAGGACGATGCGCCCGGGGCTGGTATTCTCGCCCGCGCGGGCCTCGCCGATGAGATGATCGAAGCGGCCATAGACCTCTTCGCGCAGACGCCACTCCTCGGTGATGCGCTTCAGGCGCACCAGCGAGCGCACGCGCGCGAAGAGCGCCACGTCGTTGACCGGCTTGGTGAGGAAATCGTCGGCGCCGCATTCGAGGCCGTGCACGCGGTCGGATATTTCCGACAGCGCCGTCACCATGATGACCGGGATGTCGGCGGACCGCGCATCCGCCTTGAGGCGCCGGCAGACCTCGAAGCCGTCCATCTCCGGCATCATCACGTCCAGCAGCACGATGTCCGGGTGCTCGCTGCGTGCGGCGCGCAACGCTTCCTCGCCGCTCGACGCGGTTATGACGGTGAAATACTCGCTCGACAGCTTGGCTTCGAGCAGCCTGACGTTGACGTCGACGTCATCGACAACCAGCACGCGCGCCGACATGGCCCGCCCTCAGTTTAGGAACCGTTCAACGGTCTGCAGGAAATTGGCCACCGATATCGGCTTGGCGATATAGGCCTCGCAACCGCCTTCGCGGATCTTCTCCTCGTCGCCCTTCATGGCGAAGGCGGTGACGGCGATGATCGGGATCGCCTTCAGATCGTCGTCCTCCTTGATCCATTTGGTGACCTCGAGCCCGGAGACCTCAGGCAATTGAATATCCATGAGGATGAGGTCAGGATGATGCTTGCGCGCCAGCTTGAGCGCCTCCATGCCGTCCTTGGTCTGCAGCGTCGCGTAGCCGTGCGCTTCCAAGAGATCATGGAAGAGCTTCATGTTGAGGTCATTGTCCTCGACGATGAGAACCCGCTTGGTCGCCCGCTTGGTCATCGGATGATCCTTGTGTTCGGAAGCACCGGTGCTGCGGCGCCCGGCCTGTCGCTGCGTCGGCAGCGGTGGGGCGAATGCGGCGGATCGGTGTGGATTCTCATGATCGCGGTTCCTGGCGCCGCCTTACCTATAAGTTGGTTTACGTTAAGATTTCGTAACTATTGGTTACCTTTCGCCGCGAAAGGCCGGCCGCCTGGCGACCATGCGCATCGGTGTTGATCTCGGTGGAACGAAGATCGAAGCGGCGGCGCTCGAGCGCGACGGCCGGGTGCTGGCACGCCACCGGGTCGCCACCCCAGCCAACGATTACGCCGCCATCCTCGCCGCGGTGCGCGACCTGGTGACGGGCATCGAGGCGGCGACCGGCCGGCGAGGGACGGTCGGGGTTGGCATGCCGGGTGCGCTGTCGCCGGCTACGGGGCTCGTCAAGAATGCCAATTCGCTCTGCCTCAACAACCACGCCTTCGACCGCGACCTCACGGCGGCGCTCGGGCGCCCGGTGCGCTTTGCCAACGACGCCAATTGCTTTGCGCTGTCCGAGGCGGTCGACGGGGCGGCGGCCGGCGCGGCGATCGTGTTCGGCGTGATCCTCGGCACCGGGGTGGGCGGCGGCATCGTCGCCCATGGCCGCTTGCTCACCGGCATCAACGCCATCGCCGGCGAGTGGGGCCACTCGCCCCTGCCCTGGCCGGGCGATGCCGAGCGCCCGGGCCCTCCCTGCTACTGCGGCAAGCGAGGCTGCATTGAGAGCTTCCTTTCCGGCCCCGGGCTGGCTTTCGACCATCGTCAGGCGACCGGCGAGACAGCCGATGCGGCGAGCATCGCCGAGCGTACGGCGTCGGGCGATCCCGGCGCCGAGGCCAGCCTCGCCCGCTACGAGGACCGGCTCGCCCGCTCCCTCGCCACCGTGATGAACCTGCTCGACCCCGACGTCATCGTCCTCGGCGGCGGGGTCGGCCAGATCGCGCGGCTCTACGATCGCGTCCCCCGGCTCTGGGACAATTATGTGTTTTCCGACCACATTGCGACGCGGCTGGTGCCGCCGCGTCATGGCGATGCCAGCGGCGCGCGCGGCGCCGCCTGGCTTTGGGGGGCGGACGACGCGCCATGACCACGCTCTGCCGCGACTGCGCCGCGCTCGCGGAGGCCCCGCCTCCCGGCGGACGCTGCGCATCCTGCGGCTCACCGCGCCTCATCGCTCACGCCGAGCTTGCCGCGCTGCCGCTCGCCCATATCGATTGCGACGCCTTCTATGCCAGCGTCGAGAAGCGCGACCGCCCGGAGCTGCTGGACCGGCCGGTGATCGTCGGCGGCGGCGCGCGCGGCGTCGTGCTGGCCTGCTGCTACGTGGCGCGCCTTTCCGGCGTCCGCTCGGCCATGCCGATGTTCAAGGCGCTGAAGGCCTGTCCCGACGCCGTGGTGATCCCGCCGGACATGGCAAAGTACCGCGCCGTCGGCCGGCAGGTGCATGACCTCATGCTGGCGACGACGCCGCTCGTCCAGCCGCTCTCGATCGACGAAGCCTTCCTCGATCTTTCCGGCACGGAGCGGGTGCATGGCGGGCCGCCGGCACGGACCCTCGCCCTGCTGGCGCGGCGCGTCGAGCGCGAGATCGGCGTCACCGTCTCGATCGGCCTCTCCTACAACAAATTCCTCGCCAAGATCGCCTCCGACCTCGACAAGCCGCGCGGCTTCGCCGTCATCGGCCGCGGCGAGGCGCTCGATTTCCTGGCGCCGCGATCGGTGGCGCTGATCTGGGGCGTGGGCGCGGCGCTGCAGCAGCGCCTGGCGCGCGACGGCATCACCACCATCGCCGAGCTGCGCCAGCGGCCGGAGCGCGAGCTGATGGCGCGCTACGGCGCCATCGGCCGGCGGCTCGCCCGCTTCGCCCGCGGCGAGGACGACCGCGTCGTCGACCCCGACACGCCCGTGAAGAGCATTTCGGCGGAGACCACCTTCGACCGCGACATCGCGGCTTTCGAAGGCCTCGCTGCGGAGCTGCGGCCGCTCTGCGACAATCTGGCGCGGCGGCTGGTGGGTGCCGAGCGGGCCGCCGCCGGCATCACCCTCAAGCTCAAGACCGCCGATTTCCGCATTTTGAGCCGCAGCCGGCGGCTGGCCGACCCGACGCAGCGCGCCGACGCGGTCTATCGCGCCGCCTTGCCGCTGCTGCGCGAGGAAGCCGACGGCAGAACCGCCTTCCGCCTCATCGGCATCGGCACCGATCGCCTTGCCGAGGCGGCGCTCGCCGACCCGCCGGACCTGTTCGGGGCCGCATCGCCACGAGGCCGCGCCCGTGTCGGCGGCGAGAAAGAAGAATGACCGCTCAGCAGTTCGGACGCGGCAGCGCCTCGATCTCGTCAAGCTTGGCGCGGATGATGTAGTCGCTGTAGTCGAGCGACATGTCCTGCGACACGCCGTTGTCGAGCAGCTTCATGCCCAGTTCGTAATCGGGCTGCCCCGACTTGTTGTCTGCGGGGAAGAAGGCGAGCCGCACGCGCCAGGACGGGCGCTTCAGGAGCGCGTTGTCCGCAGGCTTGTCGTCGCCCGAGGCGGTGGTGCCCTCCTTCAGCGGCGCGCCGATCACTGCCGTGATCTGCGACGCGTTCTCCACCGTGGCGCCGTCGAAGACCTGCTTCGAGATGAACTGCTCGCCCGCCTGTGCGCGGTCGATCAGCAGAATTGTGTGCGCGGTGGGGAAGAGGACGCCGGGCGCCAGCGCCAGCGTCGTCGTCTCGGGCCGCATGAATTCCGCCGTGCCGCCCTTGCCGGCACCGTCGAGCTTGGCCTCGCCCTTGATCTCCTCGTCGGGCTCACCGTTGCGCAACCGGCGCTCGTTGAAGCGATAGCGCAGCCCGTCCTTCGATTCCCAGGTGACGAGGTTCGAACTCACATCAACGCCGTCCTGCTCGGCATATTGCAGCCGCAGGCGAAAGCGTTGCTGCACGGTCCAGCCGTCGCAGGTCTCGCCCCACTCATAGACCATCGCGCCCGAGGCGCCGACGACGCCGCTGCTCGATTTCGAGGAGCCCAGCGTCAAGCTGTAGAGCGCGCGGTGAGGCGCGATCTCGACGGCGAATGCCGCCGGCGCCGCCGCGACCCAGACACCGGCGACAACTGCAAGCACACGGCAAGGCCGAATGGTCATCATGAACCCCAGACGGGAAAGGACGGAAGCACGACAGGGCGGCGCGAATATGTTCTGAAAGCGGCGCGAGTATGTCACGCCCGCTCGTCCGCCGATAGTATAGCAGGCACGCGGCAGAGCATCCCCATGGGCGGCGCTCAACCCTTGGCCGGCGCGGGCGGCAGCAGCGCCAGGCGGATATGCAGCTCCTTGAGCCGCTCCGCCGGCACGGGCGCGGGCGCCTGCATCATCAGATCCTGCGCCTGCTGGTTCATCGGGAAGGCGACGATCTCGCGGATATTGGGAGTGTCGGCCAGCAGCATGACGATGCGGTCGATGCCGGGCGCCGAGCCGCCATGGGGCGGCGCGCCGTATTTGAACGCGTTCAGCATGCCGCCGAACCGCGCCTCCACTTCGGCCGCCGGATACCCGGCGATCTCGAACGCCTTGTACATGATGTCCGGGCGGTGATTGCGGATCGCACCCGAGCTGAGCTCGACGCCATTGCAGACGATGTCGTACTGGAAGGCCTTGATGGTGAGCGGATCCTGCGTCGTGAGCGCCTCGAGCCCGCCCTGCGGCATCGAGAACGGGTTGTGGCTGAACTCGATCTGCTGCGTCTCCTCGTTGCGCTCGTACATCGGGAAGTCGACGATCCAGCAGAAGCGGAACTCGTTGGGCTTGATGAGGCCCAGCTCGTGCGCGATCTTGATCCGCGCCGCGCCGGCCAACTTTTCCGCCGCCGCTTTGTTGTCGCAGACGAAGAACACCGCGTCGCCCTCGCCCAGCCCGGTCAGCGTTTTGAGCCGGTCGAGCCGCAGCGCGTCGAGGAATTTGACGATCGGGCCCTTGGCGCCGCCCTCGGCGAAGACGATGTAGCCGAGCCCCGGCGCGCCCTCGTCGCGCGCCCAGTCGTTGAGCTTGTCGAAGAAGCTGCGCGGCTGCGCGGCGACGCCGGGCACGGCGATGGCGCGCACCACCGCGCCCCCCTCGACCGCGCCGGCGAAGACCTTGAAACCCGAGCCGCGGAACACGTCGCCGACCTCGGCGATGAGCAGCGGGTTGCGCAAGTCGGGTTTGTCGGTGCCGTATTTGAGGAGGGCATCGTCATAGGTGATGCGCGGGAAAGGCGGCGGCGTCACCTTGCGCCCGCCGGAAAACTCCTCGAAGACGCCATGCAGCACCGGCTCGATCGCGGCAAAGACGTCCTCCTGCGTGACGAACGACATCTCGAAATCGAGCTGATAGAACTCGCCGGGCGAGCGGTCGGCGCGGCTCGCCTCGTCGCGGAAGCAGGGGGCGATTTGGAAATAGCGGTCGAAGCCCGCCACCATCAACAGCTGCTTGAATTGCTGCGGCGCCTGCGGCAGCGCGTAGAACTTGCCGGGATGCAGCCGGCTCGGCACGAGATAGTCGCGCGCGCCCTCCGGCGAGCTCGCCGTCAGGATCGGCGTCTGGTACTCGGCGAAACCCTGCTCGATCATGCGCCGCCGGAGCGAGGCTATCACATGCGAGCGCAGCATGATGTTCTTGTGGATGCTCTCGCGCCGCAGATCGAGGAAGCGGTATTTGAGCCGCATCTCCTCGGGGTATTCGGCCTCGGTGTTGACGGGAAAGGGCAGCGGCTCGGCCTCGGAGAGCACGGTCAGCTCGGCGATCTGCAGCTCGATCTCGCCGGTCGGCAGCTTGGGGTTGATCGTCTCGGGCGAGCGTTTGACCACCGTGCCGGTGACGCTGATGACGCTTTCGAGCCGCTGCGCATCGGCGGTGGGAAAAAGCGGGCTCGAGCTGTCGATGACGCATTGGGTGATGCCGTAATGATCGCGCAGGTCGATGAACAGCAGCTGGCCGTGGTCGCGCTTGCGGTGCACCCAGCCGGCCAGGCGCACCGGGCGCGCGGCGTCGCCGAGGCGCAGGGCGCCGCAGGTATGGGTTCGATAGGCATGCATCGGCGTCAACCGGTCGCGGTCACGGGAAAGGCGGGAAAAGCACACGGACGCGGGGCTTTGTCAAGCCGTCCGGCCCTCGGGGGCCGCCGCACGGCGCGTGCTTTGTCCGCGCCTGAGTTTCGGTGTATAGCACGGTGATGACGTTGATCGACACCAGCGACGCGCTCGCCGCCTTCTGCCGCCGCCAGGCCCAGGCGCGCTACATCACGGTCGATACGGAATTCATCCGCGACAAGACCTACTTTCCGCAGCTCTGCCTGGTCCAGATCGCCGGCCCGGACGAGGCCGCCGCCATCGATCCACTGGCGCCGGGCATGGATCTGGCCCCGCTGTTCGAGCTCATGGCCGCCAGCACGGTCCTCAAGGTCTTCCATGCGGCGCGGCAGGACATCGAGATCTTCGTCATCATGGCCGGCGCCGTGCCGGCGCCGCTGTTCGACACTCAGGTTGCGGCCATGGTCTGCGGCTTCGGCGACAGCGTCAGCTACGAGACCCTGGCCGGCAAGCTCGCCGGCGCGCATATCGACAAATCGTCGCGCTTCACCGACTGGTCGCACCGTCCGCTGAGCGAGCGGCAGCTGCGCTATGCGCTCACCGACGTGGTGCCGCTGCGCACGGTCTACGAGAAGCTTGAGGCGCGGCTGGCGAAAAGCGGACGCTCCTCCTGGCTCGCCGAGGAGATGGGCACGCTCACCCACCCCGCCACCTATCGCCAGGACCCGGCCGAAGCGTGGCGGCGCTTCAAGGTCAGGAGCAACAACCGCAAGCTGCTGGCGCTGGTGCGCGAGCTCGCCGCCTGGCGCGAAACCGCGGCGCAGCAGCGCAACCTCCCACGCAACCGGCTGCTGCGCGACGAATCGCTGCTCGAGATCGCCGCCCATGCGCCGACCAACGTCGCCGACCTCGCGCGCACGCGCGGCCTCGGCAAGAACTTCGCCGAAGGCAAGCTCGGCGGCGAGATCCTCGCCGCGGTCACGCGCGTCCTCGCCACACCGGAAAGCCAATACCCGGTGCCGCCGCCGCGCCATGAGCCGCCGCCCGGCCTCGGGCCGCTGGTCGATCTGCTGCGCGTCCTCCTCAAGCTGCGCTGCGAGGAGAACGACGTGGCGCAGAAACTGGTCGCGGACACCGAGGATCTCGAGATGATCGCCGCCGACGACGCGGCGCCGGTGCGCGCGCTGCAGGGTTGGCGTGCCGAGCTCTTCGGCAAGGACGCGCTCGACTTGAAGCGGGGACGCATCGCGCTCACCGCCGGCGGCAAGCGCATCAAGCTCGTCCGCCTCGGCGCCGCCGCGGAGGCGGCGCAATAAGCGGCGCTCAGACCCCGCGCACCTCGGTGCGGCGGTTGAGGCCGCGGCCGAGCGCGTCAAGACGCCGCTGCACGCTCTCGCCGAAGCGCCGCGCGCCGTCGCGCGACAGCGTCAGCACCAGCGCCCCGTTCTCGATGGCGAGCTTGTTGCGCGCCAGCACGCCCGGCACGCCGCCCGACAGCGTATAGCCCAGGCGCAGCGCCAGCCCCGTCCGACGCGCGGCGGTCAGCGCATCGTCGTCGAGCAGGCGGTGCAGGATGCCGCCGCCGGCATCGCCGCCGCCATAGCGCGCATAGACCGCAGCCGCGATATAAGCGCGGCCGTGATGATCGACGCCGGCGACGGGCATGTAGAGCGCGCTGCGCAGCGCCTGCTCGGCGCGATAATCGGGATGCTCGTGCCAGGCAATGTCGCTCAACAGCGCCGCCGCGTGCCGCAGGCGCTGCCGCTCCTCGTCCTCGTCGGGGAAAAGCGCCGCGATCCATGCGAAAAGCTCTTCGCCGTCGGCGCCGAAGCGGCGGTTTGCCGCAGCGGCATCGGCGCAGCCGGCGAGCAGCGGGTCGGCGCGCTGCTCCTGCTCGTCGAGCAGGTTGTAGAGGTGACCCTCGCGCAGGCCGAAGGCCGAGAAGACGAGCTGCTTGGGCGCGATACGCCGCAGCAGGCGATGCAGCACGCGCGCGGCGATCGGCACCACGTCGAGCCGCTTGCGCGACACGGTGCTGATCTTCTCCAGCGATTTCTTGGAAAGGCGCGCAATGAGATCGAGGAAGTCCTCCGCCTCGCGCCGCGAGAGCGTATAGTGCTGGATGACATGGAGCGGATAGCGCGTCTGCTCCATGTGGATGCGCGCCAGCGCGCGCCACGCGCCGCCCACGGCATAGAAGGTGCTGCCGTCGACCTTGGTGGTGAGCCAGGGGACGC
>DASWFH010000173.1:0-4629 GCA_036394355.1 Allostellaceae bacterium
GGCCACGGTCTATGCCAAAGGCCTCGACGAGCCTTTCGGCCTCGCCTTCTATCCGCCCGGGGCGAACCCGCAGTCCCTCTATGTCGGCACGGTCGATGCCGTGCTCCGCTTTGCCTATCGCAGCGGCGACGCGGCGGCGGAGGGCAAGCCCGAGACGATCGTGCCGAACCTGCCGGTCGGCGGGCACAGCACGCGCGACGTCATCTTCTCGCCCGATGGACGCAAGATGTACGTCTCGGTCGGCTCCCTCAGCAACGACCAGGAGAGCGGGTCGGCCGACGAGACCCGACGCGCCGATATCCTGCAATTCAATCCCGACGGCAGCGGCGAGCGGCGCTTCGCGACGGGCATGCGCAACCCGGTGCAGATGGCGATCCATCCGCTGACCGGCGAGCTCTGGACGGTGGTCAACGAGCGTGACGGGCTTGGCGACGACCTGCCGCCCGACTATGTCACGCGCGTGCGCGACGGCGCCTTCTATGGTTGGCCCTGGTACTATATCGGCGCCAACCAGGACCCCAGCCACAAGGGCGAGCATCCGGAGCTGCGCGACCGGGTTGTCGTCCCCGACGTGCTGATCCAGCCGCATTCCGCCCCGCTTGGCTTGGCCGTGTATACCGGGAAGCAGTTTCCGGCGGCGTATCGCAACGATCTCTTCGTCGCCTTGCACGGCTCGTGGAACCGCTCGCGGCGCACCGGCTACAAGGTCGTCCGCGTGCTGCAGCACGACGGCAAGCCCACCGGCGAGTACGAGGATTTCCTCACTGGCTTCGTCACGCCCGAGGGCGACGCATGGGCGAGGCCGGTGGGCGTCGCGGTGGCGCCGGATGGCGCGCTGCTGGTGAGCGACGACGCCGGCGGCACGGTGTGGCGCGTCACCTACACCGCCGCGCGGTGATCCGCCGCACCGGAAATCTCCGGAGGCTGGCTTCGGCCTTCCCGGCAAAGTATGGTCGCGGGGCTAAGGAGGGTGCTGAATGAACGCAGCGGCCGAAATCGTGCCGCGGCCGGCGGCGACCGTGCTGTTGGTGCGCGATGGTCCCTCGGGCCTCGAGGTGCTGATGGTCACCCGCAACGTCGCCTCCGATTTCGCCTCGGGCGCGCTGGTGTTCCCGGGCGGCCGGGTCGACACGGCCGATGGCGGGACGAGCATGCTCGAGCACTGCCGTGCGGTGCCCGGCGTCGACGCGGCAGCGCTGGCGTTTCGCGTCGCGGGGATCCGTGAGAGCTTCGAGGAAGCGCATGTGCTGTTGGCGCGGCCGCGCGGGAGCGAGCGGCTGTTGACGGCGCTGGAGCTCGATGCGCTCGAGGCCGAGGCGCGCGCGAAGCTGGGCCGCGATCCGCTGCTGGGCGATCTCGTCGCCGGCGGCGCGATCGAGCTCGCGGCCGACCTCCTGGTTCCCTTCGCGCATTGGATAACGCCAGTCGGGCCGCCCAAGCGTTTCGACACGCATTTCTTCCTCGCGCCGGCGCCGGCCGACCAGCTCGCCGCCCATGACGGGCGCGAGGCGGTCGACACCATCTGGATCGCGCCGCCGACGGCCGTCGCCGAGGCGGACGCCAAGCGCGTAACGCTCGTCTTCGCCACGCGCATGAACCTCTTGAAGCTCGGGCGCAGCGGCGATGTCGCGGCGGCACTCGCCGCGGCCCGCGACGACACCATCGTCACCGTGTGCCCGGAGGTCGCTCAGTCGCCGGCGGGGACGGTGCTGCGCATTCCGCTCTCCGCCGGCTATGGCGTCACCGAGGTGCGCGCGGACATCACCGTGCGCGCTTGGGTCCCGCGCAACTGAAGCGCAGAGGGACGGGCGCCGCCGCCCGGCGTTCAATCGATAGGGAAGGAGGCCGGGTGCGCGTAGGCCTTGCTCGCGCCATGATGGCGGCGGCGGTCGCTCTCGCGCTCGCGGCCCCTGCCACGTTCGCCCAGGACGCGGTGCGCATCGCCTCGAAGATCGACACCGAGGGCGCGCTGCTCGGCAACATGATGCTCGAAATGCTCGAGGCCGCCGGCATCAAGACGATCAACAAGCTACAGCTCGGGCCGACCAACATCCTGCGCAGCGCCATCATCGCCGGCGAGATCGACGCCTATCCCGAATACACCGGCAACGGCGCGATCTTCTATTCGCTGCAGAGCGATCCGGTGTGGCAAAGCGCCGAGCGCGGCTACGCAAGAATAAAGGCGCTCGATGGCGCCCGCCGCAACCTCGTCTGGCTGGCGCCGGCTCCCGCCGACAACAGCTGGGTGATCGCTCTGCGCAAGGATGTCGCGACAGAGAACCAGCTGGCCAGCATGGAGGATTTTGCCGGCTGGGTGAGGGCGGGTGGTGCCGTCAGGCTCGCCGCCTCGGCGGAGTTCGTCGAAAGCCCGGCGGCGCTGCCGGCCTTCCAGCGCGCCTACGGCTTCAAGCTGCGCCAGTCGCAGATCCTCACGCTGGCGGGCGGCAACACCGCCGTCACCATCCGCGCCGCGGCCGAGGGCATCTCCGGCGTCGATGCCGCCATGGCCTATGGCACGGACGGCGCGCTCGCGGTGCTCGAGCTCGTCGTCATGAGCGACCCCAGGAAAGCGCAAATCGTCTACGCGCCCGCGCCGGTGGTGCGCGGCGCCGTCCTCGACAAGTATCCGCGGATCAAGGACGCGTTCGATCCGGTGTTCAGGTCGCTCGACCAGGCGACGCTGCGGCGGCTCAACGCGCAGATCGCCGTCGACGGCGAAGCGCCGCGCCAGGTCGCGCGGGATTACCTGAAGGCGCAGGGCTTTCTCAAATAGAAGGAGAGGGATCATCGCTCCGCCGCGCCTTCATAATCGCGTGCTCCTTGTCCTGGTGTGCGTCGGACTTGCGACGGGTCTCGGCCTCGCCTTCCTGACGCACGCGCCCAACCGTCTCGTCTCCGGCCGCCCGATACCGCTGACCGAAGCCGTCAGCGGCGCGAGCCTCATTGCGCTCCTGCCTGGCCTCGCGCTGCTGGCCGGCCCGTTTCTCCCCCAGCGTCGCAGCGCGTACCGCCTCATTGCCGCCGCCGCCGCCGCCTTCGTCGTGGCGCTGCTGTGGCTGGCCGGAGCGCAGGCGGCGGCGCTCGCGGAAATCTCGCCGCGTGCCGCGCGCACCTCGTTGGGAGGCGGTTTCTGGGGGCTGTTCATCTGCGCGGCGCTGGCGCTCGTCGATGCCGAGGACCGGCTCCGACTGCGCCCGGGCCGCCGATTTCTCGCCGGCGCTGCCGTGGTCGGTGCGATCCTGCTCCTGGCGGCTTCCGGAGCGCTCGATCAGCTGGCGATGATGAGGGAATACGCGGCGCGTCGCAGCCTCTTCGCCGACGCCGTGCTCCGCCATATGGCCATCGTGCTCGGAGCGCTCGTGCCGACCATGCTGCTCGGCGCCCCGCTGGGAATACTGGCGCAGCGCCGCCCGACGTTTCGCGCCGGCCTTTTCCCCGCGCTCAATCTGGTGCAGACCATCCCCTCGATCGCTCTCTTCGGGCTGCTGATCGCGCCGCTGTCGGCTCTCGCCGGGTTCTTTCCGACGCTTGCCGCTCTCGGCATCGCCGGCGTCGGCGTCACGCCGGCCATCATCGCCTTGGTCCTCTATTCGCTGCTGCCGATCGTGCGCAACACCACCGAAGGCCTCGACGCCGTCTCTCCCGCGGCGGTCGAGGCGGCGCGCGGCATCGGCATGACGCGCGGCCAAATTTTTTTCTATGTGGAAATGCCTCTGGCGTTGCCGGTGTTCCTGTCCGGATTGCGCATCGCCACGGTGCAGGCGGTCGGGCTCGTCGCCGTGGCCGCGCTGATCGGTGCCGGCGGGCTCGGCGCCATCATGTTCCAGGGCCTCTTTGCCGACGCGCTCGATCTGGTGCTGCTTGGCGCCGTCCCGATCATCCTGCTCGCGCTGACCGCGGATGCGCTGCTCAATCTCGCGGGCGAGCTTGGGCGAAGGCGCCTGGCATGATCGAGCTCGACCACGTCACCAAGCGCTACGGCAATTCGATCGTCGTCGACGACCTCTCGCTCGCCATTCGTGATGGCGAGTTCTGCGTCATCATCGGCTCGTCCGGCGCCGGCAAGTCGACGGCGCTCAAGATGATCAACCAGCTGATACCCCCGTCGGCCGGCGCGATCCGCATCGACGGCAAGGATGCCGCGACCGTGGCGCCAGAAGAACTGCGCCGACGCATGGGTTACGTCATCCAGTCGATCGGCCTCTTTCCGCATTGGACGGTCGAGCGCAACATCGGCGCGGTGCCGGCGCTGCTCGGTTGGCCCGCGGCAAGGATACGCGACCGTACCCGCGAGCTTCTGGCCTTGCTGAAGCTCGATCCGGAAGGCTTCCGTCGTAAATATCCGCACCAGCTCTCGATCGGTCAGCAGCAGCGCGTCGGCATCGCCCGCGCACTTGCCGCCGATCCCGATGTGCTGCTCATGGACGAGCCGTTCGGCGCGCTCGACCCGATCACCCGCGACGCGCTGCAATCGGAGATCGCCCGCATCCATCGCCAGAGCCGCAAGACCATCGTGTTCGTGACGCACGACATGGAGGAGGCGCTGAAGCTCGCCTCGCGCATCGCCGTCATGGATCGCGGCCGGGTGATCCAGGCGGGAACGCCGCGCGAGATCCTCGCCGCCCCGGC
>DASWFH010000174.1:0-2427 GCA_036394355.1 Allostellaceae bacterium
CGACCAAGCCGCCGCAGCCACGGCAGCGCGGGCGGCGGCTCCCGCCGCGCCGGCGAGCGGCACGCCGCAGGAGCAGTACAATTATGCCTTCGGGCTGCTGCGCCAGGCCAATTACCCGGCGGCCGAGCAGTCCTTGCGCGCCTTCGTGCAGCGCTACCCCAACGATCCGCTCGCCGGTAACGCCCAGTACTGGCTGGGCGAGACCTATTACGTGCGGCAGGACTACAACAACGCCGCCACGGTCTTCGCCGAGGGCTATCAGAAATATCCCAAGGGCGGGAAGGCTGCCGACAACCTGCTCAAGCTCGGCATGTCCTTGGGCCAGCTCGGGCAGAAGGCGGATGCCTGCCGTGCCTTCGCCCGGCTCGACCGCGACTTCCCGAGCGCGCCGAGCAACGTCAAGGAGCGCGCCGCCGACGAGAAGAAGCGGCTCGCCTGCTGACCGGCCGATGAGCACAGCGCCGCTCCAAGCGGCGGATTTCGCCGCGCTGATCGGGGCCTTCGCGCCGTTCGAGCCGGCGCCGCGCCTCGCCGTCGCCGTGTCCGGCGGCGCCGACAGCATGGCGTTGACCCTGCTCGCGCAAGCCTGGGCGCAGGAGCATGGCGGCCGAGTCGCGGCGCTGACCGTTGATCACGGGCTGCGGCCTGAAGCCGCAGCCGAGGCGGCGCAGGTCGGTGCCTGGCTCGCCGCGCGCGGCATCGAGCATACCATTCTCGCCTGGCGGGGCCCGCTGCCGTCGCGCGGCATCCAGGCGGCGGCGCGCGAGGCGCGCTACCGCCTGCTGGAAGACTGGTGCGCCGAGGCGGGCGTGCTGCACCTGCTGCTGGCGCACCATCGCGAGGACCAGGCCGAGACGGTGCTGCTGCGGCTGGCGCGCGGCAGCGGCCGTGACGGGCTCGCCGGCATGTCGGCGACGGTCGAGCGCGCCGCCTGCCGCGTACTGCGCCCGCTGTTGCCGGTGCCGCGGGCGCGGCTTGTCGCCACCCTCCAGTCGCTCGGCCAGGGCTGGATCGAGGATCCGAGCAATCGGGACCACCGCTACGCGCGGGCGCGACTGCGCCAGGGCCTGGCACCGCTCGCCGAGGCCGGGCTTACGGTCGAGCGGCTGGCGGCGACCGCGGCGCGGCTCGGCCGGACGCGAGCGGCGCTCGAGGCGGAGGTGGCGGCGCTGCTGGCGCGCAGTACCGCGATCCACCCTGCCGGGTTTGCCCGCATCGATGCGGCGGCGCTCGCCGCCGCCCCGGCGGAAATCGGCTTGCGGGCGCTCTCGGCCCTGCTGCTCATGGTCGGCGGCACCGCCTATCCGCCGCGCGGCGAACGGCTCGAGCGGCTGCATCGCCGGCTTGCCGGCGGGCTGGGCGGCGGCTGTACCCTGGGCGGCTGCCGCATCGTGCCGCGCCGCGGCGGGGTGCTGGTGTGCCGCGAGCCGGCGGCGGCGGCCCCCCCGGTCGCCGCGCGTCCCGGGGCGGCGGTGACATGGGACGGCCGCTTCCGCCTGCGGCTGCCGGCCGGCGCGCCGACGGGCCTGAAGCTGGGCGCGCGCGGCGTTGAAACGAGAGCGGGATGTTTACCACCGGCGGCGCGCCCTGGCATGCCTGTCCTGCGCGACGACAAAGGCGACGTGGTGGCGTCGCCTGTGCTAGGCTGCGGCCAAGTCGGGACGGCGCCGCCGGGCAGCCTGCTGTTCCGGCCGAGGCGGGCGCTGACCGGGGCAGGCTTCACAGTTGTTTAAGCAGAAGCGCATCTTACATGTTATGCGGAGTCGGGGACGGGCAAGATCGGCCGGGATTCCGGTCCAGGCAAGCTTCTCCTCCTTTCGGGGGACGTCGGCTCGGTAAGGAAAGGCGTGGACCGTGAATAACTTTGGCAAAAACCTGGCACTCTGGATCATCATCGGCCTGTTGCTGGTGGCGCTGTTCAATCTGTTCCAGAGCTCGGCCAACCGCGGCTCGCCCAACCTGATGCCCTATTCGGAGTTCGTCGACCAGGTCAACAAGGGCCAGGTCAGCGACGTCACCATCCAGGGCAAGACCGTTACCTACACGCTGAGCGACAAGCGCCAGTTCTCGACCCACGCGCCGGACGATCCGAACCTGGTCGACCGCCTGATCGCCAAGAACGTGACCTTCAAGGCGCTGCCCGCCGACGACAACGTGCCGACGCTGTTCAGCATCCTGGTCAACTGGTTCCCGATGCTGCTCCTGATCGCCGTGTGGATCTTCTTCATGCGGCAGATGCAGGGCGGCGGCGGCCGCGCCATGGGCTTCGGCAAGTCGCGCGCGCGCCTGCTGACCGAGAAGGTCGGCCGCATCACCTTCGACGACGTCGCCGGCATCGATGAGGCGAAGCAGGAGCTCGAGGAGATCGTCGAGTATCTGAAGGACCCGCAGAAATTCCAGCGCCTCGGCGGCAAGATCCCCAAGGGC
>DASWFH010000175.1:0-10252 GCA_036394355.1 Allostellaceae bacterium
CAAGCCGAAGCTGGCGCCGGCGCTGCCGCCCGCTGCCATCACCATTCGCGAGGCCGATGGCCATACCGGTTACCTTTCGCTCGGCATCACCGTCGTGGTCGCGGTGGTGGGCGGATACGTTCTCAGCTATCGCATCGACGTGATCTGGGCAGCGGCCGCGGCCGGCCTCGCCGCCTATGTCGTCGCGCTGGCTGATCGCTTCCTTAAGCTGAATGTCCTCAGCCGCCTGGCGCAGCAGGTGGTGATCGTGATGATGCCGCCGCTCGCGCTCATCTTCCTCGTTCTCGGCACCATCTTCCTCGGCATCGCCACGCCGACCGAGGGCGGCGCCATGGGGGCCACGGGGGCGCTCCTCCTCGCCTGGGCCAATCGCAGGCTCGACTGGAGCCTGCTGCGGCAAGCGATGAATTCGACGGCCAAGCTGTCCTCCTTCGTCATCTTCATTCTCGTGGGCTCGACCGTGTTCAGCCTGGTGTTCCGCGGCGTCAACGGCGATCTCTGGGTCGAGCGCCTGCTGACGAGCCTGCCCGGCGGCCAGCTCGGCTTTCTCATCGTCGTCAACGCGATGACCTTCGTGCTGGCGTTCTTCCTCGATTTCTTCGAGCTCGCCTTCATCATCGTGCCGCTGCTCGGGCCGGTGGCGGAGAAGCTCGGCATCGACCTCATCTGGTTCGGCGTGCTGCTGGGCGTGAACATGCAGACCTCGTTCATGCATCCGCCGTTCGGCTTCGCCCTCTTCTATCTGCGCAGCGTGGCGCCCAGCCGCGAGCAGATCGACCGCGTCACCGGCAAGCTGATGGCGCCGGTGACGACGGCGCAGATCTACTGGGGCGTCATTCCCTTCGTCCTTATCCAACTCGTCATGGTCGGGTTGGTCATCGCGTTTCCCCAGATGGTCCTCGCCGGCCTTGACAGCGGGCCGAAAACCGATCCGAGCAAGATCCAGATCGAGGTGCCTCAGGTGCCCGGCGACAACGAGATTCCGCAGCTCCAGTTCAAATAGCTGCTCACCGCAAAAAGCCCCGCTGGCGCGGGGCTTTTCGCTTCGGGCAGCCAACGGTCACGTCGGCTTCTTCGACAGCATGTAGTTGTCGAACTGCTGCTCCTCGACTCGGAACCACTGGTGCTCGTCCTCGAGAAACTTCTTCCACGGATCGTAGATCTTCTTGAATTTCGGGTTCTTCGCGGATGTCTCGGCATAGAACTCCTGCGTTGCGTTGTAGCAGGCATCGAGGATCTCGCGCGAGAACGGCCGCAGCTGCGTGCCGTTGCCAATGAGCCGCCGCAGCGCCGCAACATTGTCGGTGTCGTATTTCGACGTGCACCAGATATTGGATTCGTAGGCCGCCGCGGTGATGATCGCCTGGTACGACTTCGGCAGCTTGTTCCACTGCTCCAAGTTCACATAGAGCGAGAGCTGCGCGTTACCTTCCCACCAGCCCGGATAATAGTAGTATTTCGCGACCTTATAGAAGCCGAGCTTCTCGTCGTCGTAGGGGCCGACCCATTCGGCGGCGTCGATAGTGCCCTTCTCCAGCGCCGGATAGATGTCGCCGCCGGCGATCTGCTGCGGCACGACGCCGAGCTTGGTGAGGATGGCGCCGGCCAGCCCGGCAATGCGGAACTTGAGGCCTTCGAGATCCTTGACCGTCTTGATCTCCTTGCGGTACCAGCCGCCCATCTGCGCGCCGGTGTTGGCGGCCGGGAGGTTGTAGACGTTGTAGTCCTTGAAGAATTCGCGCAGCGCCGGGAGGCCGCCGCCATGGGTCATCCAGGCGTCCTGTTGGCGCTTGTTCATGCCGAAGGGCACCGTGCAGTCGAAGCTGAAGGTCGGATCCTTGCCGACATAGTAGTAGCTCGCGGTGTGGCCCATCTCGACCGTGTTGTTCTGCACCGCGTCGAGCACCTGCAGCGCCGGCACGATCTCGCCGCCGGCGAAGGCGCGGATCTGGAACTTGTTGTCGGTCGCCTCGGCCACACGATTACAGAAATGCTCGGCGGCGCCGAAGATGGTGTCGAGGCTCTTGGGCCAGCTGCAGGCCATGCGCCATTTGAGTTCGGGCTGCGATTGCGCGATCGCCGGCGCGGCAATCGCCGTTGCCGCCAGCCCCATGCCACCAGCTTTGATGAATTGACGGCGCTTCATTAGGTTTCCCCCTCCCGTTCGAAAATCATGGCCCGTTCCGGGGCCTCTTGCCGCAAGATTGCCGGCGCTGATCATACACAAGGCGGGCGAGGACGCTAGATCGTCGCCGCCCAACCGGCGCTGTCACTCGCCGCCCGACCCCTCTACCGCCTCGCCCGGCGGCGCCGCCCCAGCGGGGATAGACTGCGCCGCCAAATGCCAGAAGGGGGCGCCGGTGGACATCTATCACATCTGGTTCAACCTCAAGCCTGGCGCCGGGGATACCGAACTCAGCGACCGGCTGGGCGCCTATCTGGGACACCTGAAAGAGCAAGGGCTCATCGTCGGCTGGCGCCTGACCCGGCGTAAGCTTGGCCTGGCGCCGCGCGAGCTCGGCGACTTTCACGCGATGATCGAGATCCGCGACTTGCAGCAGCTCGACCAAGCCTTCGCCTGCGTCGCATCCCGCGGCGAACCGGTCGAGGGGCTGCACTTCGCCGTCAATTCGCTGGTCAGCGATGCGATCTTTGCGCTCTATCGCGACTTCCCGGATCCGATCCGGCAGCGCGGCGACGAGAAATTCTGAGCGGCGGAGGGCGACGTGCCGCCGCCCTCCCCAGCTCTTTCTAGTCGTCGTCGCCATCGGGAAGCGGCGGGATTTGCGCACGAATCCGGGAGACTGTGTAGCGTTGGACCTGCGCCGCCCATTGGGAGTCCACCGCCTCGGTCAACCCGAGGACGCGCACGTCGAGCGCGAGATCGGTCACATAGAGGACCTTCCCATCCAAGCTGAACGCCGGACTCGCCGGGAAGAGCAGGCCCCTGGGCACGCCGTCCTCGGTGACGCCGCCGAAGTCGCCGAGCTTGGCGATGACCTTGCCGGTGCGATCGAGTACGATCATCTCGTCGGATTGATTGGACGCTACCCAGATGTTGTCGTCGTGGTCGATGGCGATGCCGTCGGCGGCGATGACAGCGTTGGCGAGCACCTGGGCTGATCCGGCGACCCCATGGCTCACCGCTATCTCAATGATCGTGTCATTGCCGGTGTTGGCGACCAGCATTGTGCCGCCGTCATTCGTGAAATCAACGCCATTGGCGCCGAAAGGCGGGAAGCCGTCGGTCGTGAGCAGCGGATGCTCGATCCAAATCGTGCCAAGGCGTTGTGGCCCCGCGCCTCCCCCGGCACCCGCCTTCCAGATGATGCCCTGGAAGGAGTCCGATATATAGGCATTGCCGGTGCGATCGAAGGTCAGCGCATTCAGGCCCGCTTTGGCCGGGTCGGTGCCCGGCGTTTTTGGGTCCGGCACGCCGGTTGTGCTCGCGGTCATGAACAGTGACGACCGGCCGGTCTTGGGATCGACCTTCAGCGCATTGCCGGCACCGAAATCGAGGACGATGAGGTCGCCGGTGACCGGGTTGAACCTGAGCCCGAGAAGGTGAGGCGTCGAATTCTGCACGCTGACCTGTCGCAGAAGATTGCCGTCCGGCGTGAAGACGAATAGTTGGCCATTCCCGGTGACGGCGCCCTTGTTGTTGAACCCGAATGTCGTGACATAGACGTTGCCGTCCGGACCGACCGTCAGACCTTCCGGTCCGGTCGAACCCGCCGGCAGGACGGCGAAGATCTCGGCGTGGCCGCGGTTCCAGGCGGCGGCCGGGGCCGCCCAGAGCGCAAGCAGCGACAATACTCCGGCCAAGCCGGCACACAGCCTCTTCATCATTATCATTGAATGCCTCCCTGAAGGTTCTGATTATGCTTGTGGAGGCAACTCTGCGGAGAGGATGCGAGGCTTGTCAAGCGCGGCAGGGCATTTCTATCCCGCGTCTCCAGCCCAAACGCGTCAGGGCGTTAGTCCGCGATGTTCCCCCCGGCATTACGAAGCGGCGGCGCAAGGGACGATTTCGGACTCGTCCGGGCAGTCGCGCAGGACAGCGAGAAGCCGCTCCGGGATCGCCTCGTCGGCGACGGAGCCGTAGAGGGCGTGGAACAACACGCCGCCATCCGTCTCGCCGCCGAGGAAGCGCTCGATTTCCGCCGCAGTCGCATCCCCGGCGCTGATCTCCGCCACGAGGGCAGACAGGGCGGCAGGGGCGGTCTTTTTTGCCATGTGCTTGATCTCCTTTGGTTATGCCGCGCTCCTTTAGGGGCCGGCGGCGTTGCTTCTAGGGTCCGGCGACGTTGCTTCGCCCTTACAAACGGTTACGTATTGTTACGGTTCCGCAGCGCTTGATATTTTCTTGTTTTCGCGGCCCCGAGCGAAACTCGGCGCCCGTGTTTGCGCCCAGAGCCGCCGTTACATTCCGAAGCACGCCGCAGCCCCGCTCAGCCCACGCGCGTCAAAAGCGGCTTGCTCGCGAAATGAGCCTTGAGATTGTCGACGACGAGTTGGCCCATCGCGGCGCGGGTCGCGTGCGTGGCGCTCCCTATGTGCGGCAGCAGGACCACGTTCTCCATGGCGAAGAGCGCTTCGGGCACGCGCGGCTCGTCGGCGAAGACGTCGAGCCCCGCCCCGCCCACCTTGCCGTCCTGCAGCGCCTTCACCAGCGCCGGCTCGTCGATGACCGAGCCGCGCGCGATGTTGATCACCACACCCTTGGTCCCGAGCGCCGCCAGCACCTCGGCATTGACGAGGTTGCGCGTCGCCGCGCCGCCGGGGCAGCTCACCATCAGATAGTCGACCGCCGCCGCCATCTCGGCCAGGTTCGCGTAACGCCGATAGGGCAAGCCGGGCTTTTCGCGCGGCCCGTAATAGACGACCGTAATGCCGAACGCCTCGGCGCGCTTGGCGATCGCGAGCCCGATGCGGCCCAGCCCCAATATGCCCATCGTGGCCCCGCCGACCTTGCTGGCGAGCGGCAGGTTGCCCTTGAGCCACGCGCCGCTGCGCACGTGGCGATCGGCGATGACAAGCCGTCGCGCCACGGCGAGCACCAGCGACATGCCGATATCCGCGACGTCCTCCGTCAGGACATCCGGCGTATTGGCGACGGCGATGCCGCGCTTCTTGGCGGCGGCAAGATCGATGTGGTCGATGCCGACGCTTTGCGTGGCGATGACCTCGGTCTTGGGCAGCTCGCTCATCAGCTCGGCATCGACCGGATAGGCGCCGGTGGCGATGGCGCGCACGCGGTCCCTGATCTCGGCGAAGAAGGCGGAGCGGTGCTTCGCCTGCCATAGGCGATGCACGGTGAAGTTCTGGTCGAGCTGCTCTACCGCCGTAGGATAGATCGGTACGGTCAGGACGATATCGGGCTTCATGGATTTTCCTCGGCCGCTGCGCCGAATTGAGCATGCAAGCGTCGGGCCGCTGCGTCAAAGGGGGAATAAGCAAGCGCAGGGCTCTTGCACGAATACCCGCGCTGTGGCTAAGAGTGTGCGAAAGAAGCGGAGGGGGCATGGCGGGTCGACGCGGCGGCCGATGGCTGGTCCGGTTGCAATGGCCCGCGGCGATGGCACGACGCCATATCGCCCGGAAACCAATTTGCGCCGCAGCACGGCGATGACGGCGCTGTCGGCCCAGCCCGGCGCGAAAGCTCGGATGCCGAGCAAGCGGTGATCATGGACGCGGCGCTGCGGAAAGCTGGCGTATTGCACCTTACGCCCGATCTGACGGTCGGCGACGGGCTCCAGGAGATGCTGGCCGGGGCGCTCGGCGCTGTGCAGGGGCAAGGCGCGTCCGCAAAGGCGTCCAGTCGGGACTCCGTTCACCGTTTGCGCGTTGGCGTGCGGCGGCTGCGCTCGATCCTCTCCGCTTTCAGCGACGCGTTGCCCGAGGGCGAGCGGCGCGCTCTGAGCGACGGCCTGCGCGCCGTCGCCCAGCGCTTCGGCCGCGCCCGCGAATGGGATGTCTTCCTCGCGCATCTCGTGGCCGATGTGCGCAAAGCCATGCCGGAGGAGGAAGCGCTGAGCGAGGTTGAGCGCCTCGCCGGCGAGGCGCGCCGCCAGGCGCTGCCGCCGGGCGACAGCATCAAGACCAGCCTCGCCGCGATCGAGGCGGCGATCGACGAGGCGCCTTGGCTGCGCCGTCCGTCGCCGTCCTTGGCGCCGTGCTGGGAAACGCCGCTCCCCGACTATGCCGCGGCGCTGCTTGCTCGCCGCCATCGCCAGCTGCGCAAACGCGTGAGGCGCGTCGAACTCACCGATCAAGGCGCCTTCCACCGCTTGCGCGTGCGCGTCAAGAAACTCCGCTATCCGGCTGAATTGCTCAAATCGCTGTTCGACGAGGAAGGCGCGGCCGATTATCTCGACCGGCTCGTGCACATGCAGGACGCGCTGGGCGCGCTCAACGACGCGCTCGCCGCCCGCCGCCTCATCGGCGAGCTGAGCCTGCCGGTGCCGACGCGGCGCCTGCTCGCGGGCTGGGTCGCGCGCGACATCGAGACCTGCCGCGAGCGCTTTCCGTCGCGCGGCCGCGCCTTCCGTCACGCCGAGCCGTTCTGGGTCGCCTGACGCACGCCGCTGGCGGCGAGATAATCCGGATTGCTTTCGCTGAGCTTCTGCAGGGTGATCGCCCAGAGCAGCCGCTTCACCTGGTCGCGCGGGGCACCCGGCGCATCATAGTCGCCGGCGCGGATCGCTGCCGCCAGCCGGCGCAGCAGGGTATCGAGATCGCCCTCGCCGTAGAGCTCGGCGAGCGCCGCATGGCAGACGGCGAGCGGGGCTGCGCCCGCCGCGGCTTCGCGCGCGGCGACCGCCATGGCGCGCGCGATGAGGGTCGCCTCGTATTGCCGCTCCGCCGGCAAAAGCGGCGTCAGGTCGCGCAGCAGCGCAATGCGGGCGAAGTCGAGGAGACTCGCTGCGTCCGGGCGATCGCGCATCACACCGCCTCGCCCGCCTGCGCGGTCAGCATGAGGATCTCGAGTTCGCATTCCGCGGGGCGGCGCCCGTTGAGCAGCAATTGCAGCGAGCGTTCGCCCCAGCGCAGAAAGCGGTCGCGCTGCTCGAGCGCGATGACGAGCCAGCGCAACGCCGCCATGACCTCCCAGTAGCGCGCCCGCGCCGGGTCGATCGCGCGGCCCGAGGCAGCCTCATAGGCGCGATGGAATGCGGCGCGCGGCACGAGGCCGCCGGCCCCGTGCCCATAGGCGCCGAAGCGCCAATAGCCGAGGCAGAACCAGCCGATGTCCTCGTCGGGATCGCTCCACCCGGCGAAATCCCAATCGAGCAGCGCCGTGAAGCCACGCTCGTCGGCGAGGTAATTGCCGGTGCGAAAGTCGCCGTGGCAGAGGACCGGCGTTGCCGGCGGCGGCGCATGGCGAAGAAGCCAGCGCACGCCCCATTCCGCCGTGGGATGCGGCTCGCCATGCGCTTCGAGAAAGCGCGCGAGCAAACCGAGCCGCGCCGCCGCCGCATCGGCGGGCGGCGCGCCAAGACCGGCGAGAGCGTCACACGCGGGCCGCAACTTGTGCAGCGTCGCCAGCTCCTGCGCGAGACGCTCCGCCAGCAACTCGCGCGCGCCGCCGAGCTCGCCGGCGACGATGCGCTGCCCGTCGGCTGCGCCCGGCATCCAGCGCATGACGAAGAACGGCTTGCCGATCACCGCCGCATCGCGGCACAGGAACAGCGGCTCCGGTACGGTGACGCCGCCGGCATGGACCAGCCGCTGCACGGCGAATTCCGTCGCGCGGTCGCGGCTCATCGAGAGGGATGTGGCGGCGTCGGTGCGCAGCACCAGCTTCTGCCGGCCGGCGAAGGCGCCGTCCTCGATCGCCGCGACAAGCAGCCAATTCTCTTGCACCGTGCCACCCGACAGCCGCCGCAACTCGACGATCTCTACCGCGCGTGCGCCGGCCGCGCCGCACAGAAACTGCGCCAGCCGGTCGCGCGTCGTCGCTTCACCGAGCGCCATGTCAGACGGTGCTGACCGCATGCCCGCCATCGACAGGCAGCACCGCGCCGGTGATGTAGGCGCCGGCATCGGAGGCCAGCAGGAGCAACGCGCCGTCGAGGTCCTCGGGCTGACCCGAGCGGCCCATCGGGATGCGGCCGATCAAGGCTTGGCCGGTGTCGCTCGCCAGGAAGCTGCGATTCATGTCGGTCGCGAAATAGCCGGGCGCGATCGCGTTGACGGTGATGCCGCGCCGGGCCAGCTCGACCGCCATGGTGCGGGTGAGATGGACGAGTCCCGCTTTCGACGCCGTATAGCTCGGCACATGCCGCACGGTGCGCAGCGCCAGCAGCGAGGCGATGTTGACGATGCGCCCCTTGCGCGCGGTCTTGACCCAAGCATCGGCCACTTCGCGCGACATGAGCCAGGCGCCCTTGAGGTTGGTGTCGACGACGCGGTCCCACTCCTCTTCGCTGTGCTCGAGCATCGGCTTCGAGATGGCGATGCCGGCATTGTTGACGAGGATGTCGAGCGGCCCGAGCGCCGCCCCGGCCGCAGCGACGGCTTGGCGCACGCTGGCGGCATCGCTGACATCGCAGGCGACCGCGGCGACCCGACCGCCCTGCGCCGCGATCTCGCCGGCGGCCGTCTCGAGCCGGTCGGCGCGCCGCGCGGTGAGTGCGACGGCGGCGCCGGCACGCGCGAGCACGCCGGCAAAATGCCGCCCCAGCCCGCTCGATGCGCCGGTGACGAGGGCCACGCGGCCCGAGAGATCGAATATCGGCAAGTCGGCGTCCCGTCGGCTGCAGCCCTATTCCCCGCGGCCATCCTTGTCCCCACATTGAGGGGCGTCAAGCGGACGCGCCGGCATTCGCCGTGCTATGGAGCGCGCGCCTCACGGAGACCGCTGCCATGCATATCGACATCGTGTCCGACGTCATCTGCCCGTGGTGCTTCATCGGCAAGCGTCGGCTGGAGAAGGCGCTGTCGCTGCGGCCCGACCTCGCGGTCGAAGTCACGTGGCGGCCGTTCCAGCTCAACCCGGACATGCCGCCCGAGGGGATGGAGCGCAAGGCGTATGTCGCCGCCAAATTCGGCGGCGGCCATGCCGACCGCATCTACGCCAATGTCGCCGAGGTCGGTGAAAGCATCGGCATTCCCTTCGCCTTCGACCGCATCCGCCGCACGCCCAACACCCGCGATGCGCATCGCCTGATCCGCTGGGCGGCGGCGCAAGGCCAAGCAAACCCGGTCGTCGAAGGCCTGTTCCGCGCCTATTTCATCGATGGGCGCGACATCGGCGATCGCGCCACGCTGGCCGAGACGGCCGGAGCGGCTGGGCTCGACGCGACCGAGGCGCGGCGCTGGTTCGACGGCACGGCCGACATCGGGCCGGTGCTCGCCGAGGATCGCGGTGCACGCCGGCTTGGCATCAACGCAGTGCCCTGCTTCATCTTCGACCGGCACTATGCGGTGTCGGGCGCCCAGGAGCCGGAGTTCTTCCTGCCGATCTTCGACCTGGTGCAAAACGGCGCCGAGGCGGCACCGCCCGACGGCGCATAGCTCCGCCGGGCGCGACCTCAGCTCACGGGCTGAGCGCCCATTGCCCGTTCTCCTGCCGGCAGACGTTGCCGCGCGCCCGGACCGGGCTGCCATTGATCATCACCGTCTGCTCAACCACACGGCAAGGATGGCCGGCCGAGTCGTTGTAGAGCGACACGACCGCCACCATGCTCTGGGTGCTGCGGCCCTCGGCGACGTGGGTCGCCGCGGGGCTCGCCAGGAACGCGCGCCCGACCAGGTTTGCCTCGGCGAGGCCGATGACGCCGCTGGTCGTCGTGATGGCAGTCGCGCCGACGCCGGAGCCGCCAGACGGGCCGGACGCCGCGGATGTTCCGCCCGAGCTCGGCCTTGTCGCAGTCGCGCCGCCCGAGGTCGGCTTTGGCGCAGTCGCGCTGCCCGATCCGGCCGCGGCCGATCCGGTGCCAGCGCCAGTCCCAGAGCCGGTGCCGACGGTAGTGCCGCCACCCGATCCGACCGTGGCACCGCCACCGCCCGCATTGCCGGTCCCGCCAGCGCCTGCTGCGCCACCGCCGCTCGTGCCAGCCACCCCGGTGCTGCCGCCACTCGCGGCACTTTTGCCTGCCGCACCGGCACCGCTGGCTGCGGCACCCGTCCCGGCAGCGCCGGTGCCACCTGGGCCGCCCGCGCCCGCCGCACCGGCGCCGCTGGCGGCACCACGTGCGGCGCCTGTGCCTGCCGCACCGGCACCGCCGGCAGCGGCGCCCGTCCCGGC
>DASWFH010000176.1:0-1851 GCA_036394355.1 Allostellaceae bacterium
GGCGACGTCGGTCTCGGACTGGCCGACGCCGACCGTCTCGATGAGCACGATGTCGTAGAGCGCGCGCATCAGCACCATGGCCGAGACGGTGAGCGCGGCGAGGCCGCCGAGCTTGTCGCGCGCCGCCATGGAGCGCACGAACACGCCGGCATCGTCGGGATCGGTGCGGAGCCGCGTGCGGTCGCCGAGCAGGGCGCCGCCCGAGCTGCGCGAGGAGGGATCGACGGCGATCACGCCGACGGTGCGGGCAGCAGCGCGCCAATGGGCGATGAGCGCGCCGAGCAGCGTCGACTTGCCGACGCCGGGCGGCCCGGTCACGCCCACGACATGGGAGCGCGGCTGGGCATAGGCGGAGTCGAGGAGCGCCAGCGTGTCCGTGTCCTCGGGCGCGCGCTCGAGCCGCGCCAGAGCCGATGCGAGTGCAGGCTTCCCTCCGGCCGCGAGCGCGGCGAGGGAAAGCGCGGTCACGCCGCGGTCTCGGCCGGCTGCAGCGACAGCGCCGCCTGGGCTGCGGCGAGACGGGCGATCGGCACGCGGTAGGGCGAGCACGAGACGTAGTCGAGCCCGATCTCCTGGCAGAAGCGCACCGAGGCGGGGTCGCCGCCATGCTCGCCGCAGATGCCGAGCTTCAAGTCCTTGCGCGTCTTGCGTCCGCGCTCGACGCCAATCTTCATGAGCTCGCCAACGCCGTCGCGGTCGATCGAGATGAACGGATCCTGCTCGAGGATGCCCTGCTTCTGGTACTCGCCGAGGAAGCTGCCGGCGTCGTCGCGCGACAGGCCGAAGCAGGTTTGCGTCAGGTCGTTGGTGCCGAAGCTGAAAAACTCCGCCGTCTCGGCGATCTCGCCGGCGCGAAGCACGGCGCGCGGCAGCTCGATCATGGTGCCGACCAGGTAGGGCACCGTCACGCCCGCCTCCTTCATGACGGCAGCGCCGATCCGGTCGATCATCTCCTTGAGGATGTCGAGCTCCTTCTTGATGGCGACGAGCGGGATCATGATCTCCGGCGCCACTGCCTCGCCGGTCTCCTTCATCACCGCCGCTGCCGCCTCGAAAATGGCGCGCGCCTGCATCTCGTAGATCTCGGGCCCGGTAATTGCGAGGCGGCAGCCGCGATGGCCGAGCATGGGATTGGATTCGTGCAGCGCGTGGGTGCGGTGACGGATGGCGGCGATGTCCTTGCCGGTGGTCCGCACCAGCTCCTGCATTTCCTTGTCGGACTTGGGCAGGAACTCGTGCAGCGGCGGATCGAGCAGCCGGATGGTGACGGGCAGCCCCTTCATGATGCGGAAGATCTCGACGAAGTCGTCGCGCTGCATCGGCAGGATCTTGGCGAGCGCCTTGCGCCTTCCCTCCGCGTCGTCGGCCAGGATCATCTCGCGCACGGCGATGATGCGATCCTCGTCGAAAAACATATGCTCGGTGCGGCAGAGGCCGATGCCTTCGGCGCCGAAGCGCCGCGCGGTGCGCGCATCGAGCGGCGTATCGGCATTGGCGCGCACGCCCATGCTGCGCACCTCGTCCGCCCATTGCATCAGCGTGGCGAAGTCGCCGGAGAGCTCGGGCTGCATGGTCGGCACCTGGCCTAGCATCACCTCGCCGGTCGAGCCGTTGATGGTGATGGTCTCATCCGCCCGCACCACATGCTCGCGCACCGTGATGGTGCCGGCCTTGTAATCGACGCGCAGCTCGCCAGCGCCGGCGACACAGGGGCGGCCCATGCCGCGCGCCACCACCGCGGCGTGGCTGGTCATGCCGCCGCGCGTGGTGAGGATGCCCTTGGCGGCATGCATGCCGTGGATGTCCTCGGGACTCGTCTCGATGCGCACGAGGATCACCGCTTCGTTCTTG
>DASWFH010000177.1:0-4083 GCA_036394355.1 Allostellaceae bacterium
GCGCGTCTACGCCTAGCCGACGCCACGCGCGGGCGCGGCGCGTCCGACCACGCGCGGCGCCGTCTCCGTCACCGCCAGGATGAACGCGGCGACGACGAGCTGGCTCGCGACGAGGATCCACATCGCGCCGGTGAGGCCGAATAGATCGGCGATCACGCCGCCGACCAGCGGCATCAGCGTCGTGCCGATGATGACGGCGAAGAAATTGGTGACGCCGAGAACGGCGCCGCGCACGTCCTCGGCGACCGACTCGCTGACGCAGGTGGCGAGCACGATCGGCAGGATGCCGAAGCCGCAAAAGCCGGTGACGCCCAGCAGCAGCTGCATGCCCGTCCTGTCGAACCCTCCCGTGAGATAGGCGATCAGCGCGGCGGCGCAGCCGAGCGATGCGGCAAGCGTCACCGGCCGACGTCCCCACTGGTCCGACACCAGCGGCAGCACGACCTGCCCGGCGGCGCCGGCAAATCCCCAGACCGCGGCGATCGACCCCGCGTCGAGCTTGCTGAAGCCGCGAACCTGCGTCAGGAAAAGCTGGTCGAAGGTGATGGTGACCTGAAGCCAGGTGAGGATGGCGCAGCCCATGATCGTCAGGTAGACGAGCGACGGGTTGCGCAGCGCGCGAAAGCCGGCGCGCCAATCGCTGCGGCGGTGCGCGCTCGCCGGACGGTCGCGCATGACGACGGCGAGCCCGATCACCACCGGCACCGTGGCGGCGCCGATGATCGGAAAAGCCCAGCGCCAGCCGAGATGCGCCGAGATGCGCGTGATGATGAGCGCGCCCAGCCCGGCGCCGATCAGCGTATACCCCGCCGTGAACAGCGCCTGGTTGAAGCCGCGCCGCTGCGGCGCCGATTCCTCGCTGATGGTGGATTCGCCGACCGACCAGCCGATACCGTCGCCGATGCCGAGCAGATCGCGCACGATGAACATCGACAGGAAGCCCCAGGCGCCGCCCATGGCCGCGGTCATGAGGCAGACCCAGAGCGCCGCCGGCAGGAGCACGCGCCGCCGGCCGTAGCGGTCGGACAGCCAGCCGCCGGCCCAGCTGCTCACCGCCCAGGTCACGGAGGTGCCAGCGACGAGCAGCGAGGTCTGCCAGTACGCCATGTGGAACTCGGGCACGATCTCCGGAAAGATCACGCCGATGCCGACCCGGTTGAGGCCGACGCTGCCCCAGAAAAGGACAAGCAGCGCCACCAGGGTGAATTCGTATGCGCCCGAGCGTGGTCCCGTCATCGTGCTCCCCCTGTGCTTGTTGCCGTTGGCTTTGTCTCAGTCTGTCAGGTCGATCTGCACATCGTCGCCGACGATGCGGACCTTGTAGGTCTTGAGATCGGACGGGATCGGCGGGCCGAGGCCCTTCCCGGTGGCAACATCGAAGCGGCCGGCATGGAGCGGGCATTCGATCTCGGCGCCGTCGAGCCAGCCATCGGTCAGGACGGCGAAGGCGTGGGTGCAGACATTGTCCGTCGCGTAGATCCGGCCCGCGACGTTGTAGAGCGCGATCAGCTTGTCGCCGGCCTTGACCCCGATCATGTCGCCTTCGGCAAGCGCCGCGGCCGACGCGACCGTGACCCATGACTCGCCCTCTGCCATCCCGCACCCCCGGGACATTTGCGTCGGCGCTCCGCGCCGCAGCGCGATCCTGCAATTTTACCGCGCCCGGCGCCAGGGCCGCCCGACAGCAAGCGCCGAACAGCACCGGGAATTTTTGCGCGCTCATGCCCTGTTAGCGCTTTAGCCGCTGCAAACGGAGGTGACATTGAAATCCATGCGTCTTTTGCTGCTCGGATCGTCGTGATCGGCGTCGCCGGCTGCTTTTGGGAGGGCGACGGTGGGCCGCGGTCGCGGCGGCGATGGCGGCTATCACGAAGAGCGCGGCTCGCGTCACGACGAGGGTGATCGCCGCTTTGGCGAGCGCCGGTGACGAGCGGCGTCAGCAACGCTGCGCCATCGACATTGTAACTGAGAAAAGGCGGTCCGCGGCGTTTTGCCGGCGGATCGCTTTTTATTTGGATCGCGCGTGCATTTTCGACGTTGACCAAGGCAATCGCCTTAGGGGACGAGCGAGCCAGCCGCGACGCGTAAGTACCTTAGCGAAGCTCGGGCTAACTGAGCCGCGCGCTCTATCTTTTTGCGATCTACGACTTGCTTGGGCACGCTTGTGGGAGGTATGCCATGGCCAGGAATCGCCCGATCGTCCTGATCGTCGATGATGACGATCAGGTCCTCGATATTGCCGCCATCGTGCTGGCGTCGCGGGGCTATCAGGTGATCCCGGCGACCAACGGCGAAGCGGCGCTGGAGATCATCAAATATTATCGCGCGATCGACCTGCTGATGACCGACATCGTCATGCCCGGGACGATCGATGGTTGGGAGCTCGCACGCCGGGCCAAGCACATCCGCCCGGAACTGAGCGTGGTGTACACCACCGGCGTCGTCAACGGGTCCTTGCCTGACAAGAGCAATCCCGGCTACGGCCCGCTCTTGCCGAAGCCCTGGCGCGCCGACCAGCTGGCATCCCTGGTCAATCGGGTGCTGCGCTAGCGGCGGCGTTCTACGTTCTAGTGGCGCAGGCGGCGCGACGCTTCCAGCGTGGCGCCGACATGCGCCCGCAAGGCGTGCAGCTTGGCCACCACATCCGTAACGTCGCCGGTTACCGCCAGCAGCCCGCTCGAGCGACGCCTGGACGATACGCAGGTTTTCCTGGGTCTGCGCAATCGTCGCGCGGCACTCGTCGAGCAACAGCTCGAGACGGAACGGCTTGGCCAAGTAGGGCCAGCCCAGCCGCGACAGGCGCGCGTCGACGTCCCGTTCGTCGGTGGTCGCGATGATCGGGATGCCGCGCTGCGTCGCGTGCGCCGCAATCTCGATGCCGGGCATTCCCGGCATCATGATGTCGAGGACGACGAGGTTCGGGCGGTCGCGATCGAGCACGGGAAGCGCCTGCTCGCCGGTGCCGGCGCAGGACACGCGATATTCCCCTGTGCGCTCGAGGGCGTGCTGTACGAGCGTGCAGAGCCGAGACTGGTGGTCGACGACGAGCACGTGCCGCATATTGGCGCGCCTGCTGAAACGGCTGGTTGACCGCTATAAACGCTGGGACGCGTTCGACCGATCCAACATCGCCGGCCAGTGCCCGAGTACGAGATGACCCTGCGACAGAAATGTAGCTTGCCGCTCATCGGGCGGCGGCGGGCTGAGGGGTTTCGAGTTGGCTGGGGGACTAGGATTCGAACCTAGACTGGCGGAGTCAGAGTCCGCTGTCCTACCGTTAGACGATCCCCCAACGCGGGATCAGCCGGTGCCTGCGCGCTAGATAGCACACCCCGCCGCTTCTGTGTAGAGGCCGGGCCGCAGCGGCCGCGCCGGCGCTTCGCAGCCGGCGATTCCTGAGCTACCATGCGGTCATGAAGATGTCATGAATTCGCCCTCCGGTCCGGTCGCGCCCTTGTACAAGCCGTCCTCCTCGCCCATCCCGCCGGTGTCGTTTGCCAATGGCGCAACCGCCGCGCCGGCAGCTCACCAGCGGGCCGATACCTATGCGGCGCTCGACCTCGGCACCAACAATTGCCGCTTGCTGGTGGCGCGCGGCATGGGACGCAGCTTCCGCGTCATCGACGCCTTCTCGCGCATCGTCCGGCTGGGCGAGGGGCTGGCGGCGAGCGGCGTGTTGTCCGAGGCGGCCATGGCGCGCGCCATCGAGGCGCTCAAGATCTGCGCCGGCAAGGTCGCTCACCGCCGGGTCACGCGTGCGCGCTATGTCGCCACGGAGGCGTGCCGCCGCGCCGCCAACTGCGCCGAGTTCGTCGCGCGCGTGCACAGCGACACCGGATTCGCCATCGAGATCATCTCGACCGACGAGGAGGCGCGGCTGGTGGTTACCGGCTGCGCGCCGCTGCTCGACCGCCGCATCCGCTATGCCTGCGTCTTCGACATCGGCGGCGGCTCGACCGAGCTCGTCTGGCTGCGCGTGCCGCGCGACCCGCGGGCGCCGCCGCGCGTCGAAGGCTTCATCTCGCTGCCGCATGGCGTGGTGACGCTGAGCGACCGCTACGGCGGGCGCGAGGTGACCGCGGC
>DASWFH010000178.1:0-3436 GCA_036394355.1 Allostellaceae bacterium
CGGGCGATGCGCGAGCAGACCCGCGTGACGCAGCAGGACAACGCGGTGCTGGCTGCGGCGTAAGCCTCCCTCGTGCGACGCGAAGCAGCAAAACCCCCGCCCGGCGGAACCGGGTCGGGGGTTTTTGCTGTTCGCTGAGGGGAGGGTCCAATGAAAGTTCCGCTCGAGATCACGTTCCACAACCTGCAATCGTCCGAATGGGTCGAGGCGGCGATCCGCGAGCAGGTGCTGACGCTCGAGAAGATCTATCCGCGCCTGGTCGGCTGCCGCGTCTGCGTCGAGGCGCTGCACAAGCAGCACCGCAGCGGCAATATCTGCGACGTCCATATCGAGCTCAGATTGCCGGGCGGCGCGCTGGTGGTGAGCCGCGAGCCGCACCGCGCCCGCGAGAAATACGCCAACCCGACGGTCGGCACGTCGCTGCGCGATGCTTTCGCGGCGGCAGCGCGGCAGCTCAAGGATTACAAGCAGCGCCAGTCGGGCGAGGTGAAGACGCACGAGCCGCTCTTCCAAGGCCAGGTGGCGCAGCTCTACCCTCGAGAGGATCACGGCTTCATCCTCACCAATGAGGGGACGCAGCTCTATTTCCATCGCAACAGCCTGCTCGACGCCGATTTCGCCAAGCTGAAGCGCGGCGACGCCGTGCACTACGTCGCCAGCGACGGCGACACGGGCCCGATCGCGCGCAAGGTGTGGCTCGGCCCTGACTATCACCTGGACTGACGGCGGCGCTCGCCGAGCGCCGTCGTCATTGCGAGCGCAGCGAAGCAATCTCCGTCAAGCGTCGCGCCCACGCCGGCGGGAGATTGCCGCGGCACCCTGCGGGCGCCTCGCAATGACCTTTCCGGCCACTACCGCAGCAGCAGCACGCCGATAACAATGGTGACGACCGTGAGCGGCGCGCCGACCTTGAAATAGGTCCAGAAGCCGATCTCGATGCCGTGGCGGCGCGCGCGCTGCACGACGATGAGGTTGGCGACCGAGCCGAGGATGGTGAAATTGCCGGCCAGCGTCGACGCCATCGCCAGCACCAGCCAGGCCGGCCGCGGCTCGCCGAGGTTCTGCACGAAGGGCTTGAGCACGAGCACGGCCGGCACGTTGCTGACCACGTTCGACAGCACGGCCGCGACCAGCGCCAGCACCGGCGGATGGTCGAGCCTGAGCCGCTCGGCATAGGCGAGCGCCTCGGGCCCCAGCGCCGCCTTCTCGAGCCCGGCGACGACGACGAACAGCCCGGCGAAGAGCAGCAGCAGCGGCCAGTCGATCTCGCGGTAGACGCGCTCGGGCTTGACCCGCGGCGTCAGCAGCAGCAGCGCGCCGCCGACGATGGCGACCTTGGCGGGCGGCTGGCCCAGGAAGAAGAACACCACCATGCCGAGCGCGACGGCGAGCGATTCGAGCAGCAGCCCGCGATTCCAGCGCGGCCGCGGCACCACCGCGGCCAGCCGTGCGCGCGAGAAGAACTCGGCCCGCCAGGCAAGCGCAAGGAGCAGCAGCGCCGCCGCCAGCCCTGCCGCGGCCACCGGCGACAGCGCCGCGGCGAAGGCGCCATAGGGGATGTGCGAGAAGCTGCCGATCATGATGTTCTGCGGGTTGCCGGTGATGGTGGCGGTGCTGCCGATGTTGGAGGCCATGGCGACCGCCAGCAAGTAGGGCATCGGATTGCGCCGCATCGCCAGCGTCGCCTCGGCGACCAGCGGTGTCAGCACCAGGCACACCGTGTCATTGACGAGAAAGGCCGAGAGCCCGCCGGAGACGACGATCACGCCGGCGAGCAGCGCCAGCGGGTGGCGGGCGTGGCGGGCGATCCAGGCATTGGCAAGGTGGAAGAAGCCGGCGAAGCGGAGATTCGCCACGACGATCATCATGCCCAGGAGCAGCGCCAGCGTCTCGAGATCGATGGCGCGGTACGCCTCCTCCGGGCTGAGCGTGCCGGTGGCCACCATGAGGCTGGCGCCGAGCAACGCGGCGCCGGTGCGGTCGAGCCGCAAACCCGGCAGGCGGCCGATGGCGATGACCAGGTAGGTGGCGGCGAAGACGAGCGCGGCGGCGAGCACCACTTCTCCGGCGGGTCGAGGCGGCGAGGACGCCACAGTGCCGCGCCATCCCCGCGCCGACAACCGTAAAAAGGACAGCCGTCGCTAATCGAGCCGCTGATGGCTCGGGGGCAACCCCGAGGCGGTTTCTGGCATCCCAAGGGTAAAGACGATCAGCGCTATCAAAGCGGCGGCGCCTAACGTGACGAACGTCGCGCTGTATCCGAAATGGTCGACGATCTCGCCCGCGGCCAGCCCACTCAACGATGCGCCAATCCCTTGGACGGTCGCTATGGCGCCCTGGGCCAGGTTGTAGCGACCGGTGCCACGCATGATGTCGGCGATCACCAGAGGGGCCAGTGCGCCGAAGATCCCTGCTCCGACCCCATCAAGCAACTGGACTCCAATCAGCCAGAGGCTGTTGTCCGAAAACGTGTAGAGCGCCGCCCGAATGGGCAGGATGGCGAAGCCGGTCAGGAAGAGGGGCTTGCGCCCCCAACTGTCGGCCGTCCGCCCAACCAGAAGGGCAAAGGGCAGCATCACCATCTGCGCAGCGACAATGCAGGCGGACATCATTGCCGTCGCTTCCTTGGGATGCGCAGCCGCGAGCTTCTGACCTACCAGCGGTAGCAGAGGTGCATTGGCGAAATGGAATAACATGACGCAGAGACCAAAAATCACCAGCGGACGCGATTTGAACAGGATGCCGTAGCCGGCCGGGCCGGGGAGTTTCTCGCCTGAAGCCATTCCCGTCTCCAAGTCTCGTGCCCGGTCGTTGTCGATGGCCGCCGATGGAATGGACAACACAGCGAGGCTTGCGAGGACTGCGAAAACCGGTACGAGAAGGAAGACGGCGCGCTGCGAAAACGCATATCCGACAGCACCCGCCACCACAGCGACGGCGACGTTGCCGGCATGGTCGAAGGCCGAGTTCCGCCCCATGCGTCGCGCAAGCCGGTCGCGCGCATAGAGGCCCAAGGTCAAGGCCGCGACCGCGGGACCGAAGACATCGCCGACGATGGCCATGAGGCTATGGGCGATCAGCACCGGCCAAAGGGTCGGCAGGGCGAAGATCGTGACACCGCCGAGCGCCAGCGCAGCGAGCGCCAGAACCATCCCGCTCCTCTTGGCGCGGGTCTCGTCGATCACTGCGCCGATGGGGGTCTGAAAACAGAGGCCTAGCAGACCGCCCACCATGGTGACCAAGCCGACTTGCGACTGGCTCCACTGCTGCTGGGTGACCAGGAAGACATTGAGGTAGGGTCCAACGGCACCACGCACATCGGCGAGCAGGAAATTGATGGCGTCGAGCGAGACCGGATTGAAACCCGAGCCATCGGGCCGGTCCTTTTTCGCCTGCATGCGCGCCTCGTTTTGCTTGTCGCCCCTGCGCCGCATCA
>DASWFH010000179.1:0-3802 GCA_036394355.1 Allostellaceae bacterium
CAGCACTCGACCGGCGGCGCCACCTATGGCGGCATCGGCAACGCGCTGGGCGACGCGCTGGCGCGCCTCACCGGCGCCGAGACGCGCGTCTCGATCCTCGGCCACGTCCAGCGCGGCAGCCAGCCGACCTGGAGCGACCGCATGATCGGCTCGGCCTTCGGCGTGCACGCCGTCGACCTCATCGCCGCCGGCAAGGTCGACCGCATGGTCGCGTGGCAAAACCGCCGCGTCGTCGACGTGCCGCTCGCCGAGGCGATCGCCGCGCCGCAGCAGGTCGACCCCGACAGCACCCTGGTGCGCACCGCCCGCGGGCTCGGCATCTGCCTCGGCGACGGCTGATCCCTCGCACGCCATGACGCCTGCACATGCGCCCTCGCCCGGCGAGGAATTCTGGAAATTCTCGCTGGACTTCTACGCCCGGCCGGGCGTCGAGGCGGCTTGCCTCGCGCTCCAGGACCAGCACGGGCGCGACGTCAACATCATGCTCTATTTGTGCTGGCTCGGCCTCTCCGCGCGCGGCCGGATCGACGGCGACGGGCTTGCCCGCGCCGAGGAGACCATGGCGCCCTGGCGCCGCGCGGCGATCGAGCCGCTACGCGCGGCGCGCCGCGGCCTCGATCCGGCCGAGCGCGATGGCGTCGCCGCGCTCTACGAGGCGGCCAAGGCGATCGAGCTCGTGGCCGAGCGGATGGGGCAGCAGCAGCTCGGCGCGCTGGCGCCGCCGCCGGCGCCGCGCGCCGCCGATCGGCGCGCGGCCGATGCCGCCGCGAACCTGACGCTCTATCTCGGCGACACTGCCGCGCGGCAAGCGGCGGCGCAGCTCTTCGCCGCGCTCGGACGCCCGGTCGAGGGCTGAGATTGGGCGCCCAACTCGCTTGTGCGCCAATATATTGCTCTATTGTACGCCTTCAGAGACTTGCGATCGCTTCCGCCGGGAGAGATTGGGGCGGCTTCGATAGCCGGTCGCGGAGACGATCGATCGGGCGCTCGATGAGCAGGGTAATTGCCAAGGCGCAGGCAATAGCGGCGGCGAGTTCGATCGGAACAAGCCAGTCACCTGCGATGAATTTCCTGACGACGGCGAATGCAAGAAGATGGACGATATACAACGGATAGGACAGGTCGCCTATCCAGCGGTCAAACGCCGATGCTTTGCTGAATTGAAAGATCGTTGGGACCGATAGCGCAAAAACGACGACGTACGCCCAACGCTTCTCGCTACCCCCTCCCGGGATATAGTGATACGCGATCGCTGCCGTGACGAGCGCGGCGAAGGTGATGGCCTTGCGGCGGGTTACGAAGCCGGCGGTCATGGCTCGATAGGCGAGCATGCCGAACAAAAAGATCGCCAGTTCAAACGGGAAAAACCGATAGGTCCAGGGATCGCCCCGTAACCCAAAAACGTACATGCCTGCGATATGGAGCAGCAAAATAGCAAGTGCGAGCAGCGCTAGCGTCAAGGTCCGGCATCTATTCAGCCAAGGCACGAGCAAATAGAAGGCCGCCTCCAAGCCCAGCGTCCAGCCTTGCGGTATGGGCAGGAAATTGAGGAGAGGCGCCGCGGACGTGCCCTGGAGCGTATGGAAATTCTTGACGAAAAAGAGATGATTGCTCGTGAGGTCGATGCCGAGAAATGCGAAGATATCCTGACCGAGAATCGAGATCTGCGACAGTACAATCAGACCCCGAAGGCGGAGATCCAGGCCGTCGAGCAAGGCGGGGTTTACGACCCACAGAGAGATCGCCGCCAGGAGAATGTAAGCCGGAGCAAGCCGTAAGTATCGGTTGAGCCAGAAGGTGCGGGCGGGACTCGCCAGCGTCGAGTACTTCTCGGTGAACACCAGCGCCATATAGAAACCGGAAACCACATAGAACGCTTGGACGGCCGTATCGCCGTTCATCGGCCAGTATCCCCGCAGGCCACCAGCGTGGGCGATTGCCACCGCCAGCGCAAAGATCGTCCTGAGCGTGCCCATGTGGGCCTTCGTTTAGCATGGACCAAACTAAGCGCCTACGAGCATCTCACTGGGGGCGGTGCCGTCGCTGGTGGCGCGCTTCACGCACGCGCCGCGAAAGGAGCTGATCGCCGTGAGCGGCGGCAGCCCGCCGCAGAGCGATCCCTGCGAGGCGCTGTCGCGCCACGGCTATATCGGCAGCGAGGAAGAGGTGGTCGGAAAGATCGCGGCGTGGATCAAAGGCGCCTGACGCGTCGGGGGCGGCAGCGCGTCGGCGCGGCGCGCGGGATCAAGCGCTCTTGAGCACCAGGCCCGACGGCGGCAGGTTGCGGATCGACAGCACGGGTGACGGCGCTGCCGGTTTTCGCAGGATCGACTGCGCGGGCTGCTTCGCCTGCTCGGCCTCGGCCGCGACGGCTTCGGCCTCCCAGAGCTCCGCCAGCCGCAGGTATTCCGCGACTGCCGGTGATCCCGGGGTGGTAGTCGCCTTCCGGCGATAAACCTCAGCGCGGCCACGGAGGAATGCGGCGCTTGCGTCGGCCATGACTCCCTCCTTCCAAATCGCTGCTCGAACCTGGTGCGCATTTTATCCGGCCACGCTTAATCGCCAGTGAACCGCGCCTCTTCTTTCGATCTAGGCTGCCCGGCCTAGGCCGGAGTGGTGAGCGGCCACAAACCATTGCCCCGCAGGCCTGGAAGCGGCGGCGAGGGCGCCGCCGCCGGGTCGACGCCGCCGGCGAAACAGCCCCCTGGAGGATCCTCCAGGGGGCTGCCAAGCGACTTGGAGCGACGGTCACGTCGCTGGTGCGGGTCCTCGTCTTACGTCCGCATCCAGCCGAAGCGCGTGTTGCTGCGGCCGCGGCGCTCTTGCTCGGCCCACCGCTTCGCCCGCGAGAAATTGTCGTCGGGGATGAGGCTGGCCGGCGTGATGCTCGCGGGATAGCCCACGCCCCGGAGGATGGCGTCCATGCTGCCGCCGGGCTGGAGCTTCGGATCCGTCGGATAGCTCGCCAGGTTACCCTGCTTGTACTGCTTCGCCGCGGGCGAGAGCCCGTAGAGCCGGGCGGAGTTCATGCCCAGGATCTTCCGCTTCGCCGCCTTGGTGAGCTGGGGGTAGTTCCAGCGCTCGGCGATGTCATCGGGAATCTGCGAGCGCCACAGCGCCTCGATCTGCCATTGCGGCCCGCCATACCACATCGAGTCCGAGCCGAACAGGATGTTGTCCTCGCCCATGTAGTAGAGCAGCTGGCCGATGAGATGCGCCCACACCGTGGGGAAGGTGACAATCATCGAGGCCATCGTCGTCCCCAGCTCCGCGTAGAGGTTGGGGAGCCTGTGGCGGCTCGAGGGCGACGTGGAGGACGGCTCTGCCCCCGCGACGTATTTGCCGCCGGCGATCTGGGCGAACTGCGTCGACCAGCGGATGTTCGGCACGGTGTGGCCGTGGCTGTCGGTGAGCGTCGTCGGCGGCATCGCCCCCGGCAGGTTCTCGACGTCCTGTAGCGCCTGGAGCATCCAGAAGCCCGGCCGTATGCAGGCGTGGTAGATGATGAAGTTGAGCTGCGGCCAATCCGACGCAGCCTTCACCATGTCGTCGGGGTTCCCGAACTGGGGAATGTTGTTCGCGCCGCCCGGCTGCGTCCCGTTCGCCGACAGCCCCTTGTGGATGCAGATGTTGAAGAAGCCGGGATGCTTCTTCAGCTGGTCCTTGTTCTTGGTGATGATGTGGTAGATGGGATAGGCCACGGCCTCGTCGTCCAGCCGCCATCTCATCATCAGGCTGTTGGGATCGGTGTCGACCTTGGCCGCCGCCGCGATGTTGTAGCCCTTCCACGAGTCCGGTTGCA
>DASWFH010000180.1:0-2935 GCA_036394355.1 Allostellaceae bacterium
GCCGCGCGCATCCGCCCGCGCGTCATGCCCAGCCGCTTCCGCGCGCTGCTGCCGGCGTGACGGCAATGTGACGATGGCCATGGACACTGACCCATCCGTCGTCATTGCCGGGCTTGACCCGGCAATCCATCCTCTTCGCAAAAAGGGTCTTACGAAGATGATGGACCCGCGGGTCAAGCCCGCGGGTGACGTGCCAGTTGGCCCGTTCGAGATGGCGGCGCAGACATCAAGTCGGCATTAGCATGTCGTCCGAGCACCGCCCGCCGACACATACGCCGCCGCCGCCGCAGGATGAGCCGTGGGCGGAGCTGCGCGCGTTGACCGCCGCGCGCATCGCCCTGCCGCGCGCCGGCGCCTCGCTCGCCACTGCCCCACAGCTTGATCTCCGCCTCGCCCACGCGCGCGCCCGCGACGCCGTGCACGCGCAACTCGACGAAGCGCGCCTCGTCGAAGAACTCGCGCCGCTGGGCTTGCCCGTGATCACGGTCGCGAGCGCCGCCGCCGACCGGCAGCATTACCTCATGCGCCCCGATCTCGGCCGCCGCCTCGCGGGCGACGCCGACGCGCGGCTCGCCGCGTACGCCGGCAGCGGCCACGACGTCGCGATCGTGATCGCCGACGGCTTGTCCGCGCGCGCGGTCGAGATGCACACGCGGCCGCTGCTCGAGGCGGCGCTGCCGCGGCTTGCCGGATGGCGGATCGCGCCGCTCGTGGTGGTGCGCCAGGGCCGCGTCGCGATCGGCGACGAAATCGCGCGCGCGCTCCGCGCCGACATCGCCGTCGTGCTGATCGGCGAGCGGCCGGGTCTCAGCGCGCCCGACAGCATGGGCGCCTACCTCACGTTCAAGCCGACGCCGCACACCACCGACGCCGACCGCAACTGCATCTCCAACATCCGCCCCGAAGGCCTCGCCTACGCCGACGCCGCGGTCACGCTCGTCCATCTCCTGCGCGCCATGCGCGCGCGCCAAATCTCGGGCGTGCGTTTGAAGGACGACCGCATGCTGCTCGACGGCGGGTGAGCAGGAGGAGAAGCGGATCGACAACGCCGCCGCGGACTCGGTCTGCTCCCTCTCCCATAGGGAGAGGGGTGGGGTGAGGGGTTAAGGTCTATCGATAGGATTCGAACCCCCTCACCCCAACCCTCTCCCCGGTGGGGAGAGGGAGCGCACCGAGTTCGCGTCTCTCGTCCGCTCATTCCCGCGCAAGCGAATGTAGGGTGGGCAAAGGCGCGTCTTCGCGCCGTGCCCACGCGTGTCTTTGCCAACATAACGATTCGCGCATCTTTGCCGGCATGACGATTCACGCGTGGGCACGCTTCGCTTTGCCCACCCTACGCGCGCGCTAAACCGAGCGGCGGTTCGCGGCGGCAGTCCGCGTGATGACCGCGGCCAGGCGTGCCGCCGCCGGCTTGATCACCTGCGGCGGGAAGCCGCTGAACCCCAGCATCAGCGCGCAGGGCCGTGGCGCCGCCAGATAGAACCGGCTCATGGCGCGCACGACGATATCGCGCTCCCTGGCGGCGGCCTCGACCTCGAGATCGGACACGCCGGCGCGCAGATGCGCGACGAGGTGCATGCCTTGATCCGGCACATCGATGCGGACATGACCGCCGGCGTGCCGCGCCAGCGCCCCGGCGAGCGCGTCGCGCTGCTCCCGGTACATGAGCCGCATGCGGCGGATATGCGCGGCGAAATAACCCTCGCGCATGAACTCCGCGACCACCGCCTGGTGCAGGCTCGGCGGCTGGCGGTCGATCAAGTAGCGCGCCGCGACATAAGCCTGCAGCAGCGTCTCGGGCACCACGGCGTAGCCGACGCGCAAACCCGGGAACAGCGCCTTGTTGAGGGTGCCGACATAGATCACGCGCTCGTCCTCGTCCAAGCCTTGCAGCGCGGCGAGCGGCCGGCCGGAGTAGCGGAACTCGCTGGCGTAGTCGTCCTCGACGATGAAGGCCCCGGCCTTGCGCGCCCATGCGATGAGCGCCAATCGGCGCGCCATCGACAAAACGACGCCGGTGGGAAACTGGTGCGAGGGTGTCACGAACGCGGCGCGCGCCCGCGGCGCCGTGGCGATGCCGACGTCGACGCGCAGGCCTTCGGCGTCGACCGGGACCGGCTGCAACACGGCCTTCGCCAGCATGAGCTGGCGTCGCGTCAGGAAATAACCCGGATCCTCCACCCACACCCGGTCGCCTGGCGCCAACAGCACGCGGACCGCGATGTCGATCGCCTGCTGGGTGCCGGCGGTGACGACGATCTGCTCGGGATCGGCGCGCACCCCGCGCGCCGCCTGCAGATATTCGGCGATGGAGCGGCGCAACTCGATCAAGCCGCGCGGATCGGTATAGCCGAGATGCTGCGGCCCAAGCGTGCGCACCGCGCGATGCGTCAGCTTGCGCCAGATCTCGATGGTGCGCGCATCGACGAGCGTGCGCCCGGTGTTGAACGGCCGTTCGTCGGCTTGCGCCGTCGACGGCGCGAATTCGGCGAAGGCGCGCGCCGATGCCGGCGCCGCCGGCGTGCGCCGCAACGTCGCGCGGTTGCGCCGGCGCGCAGCTCCGACGACCGCCTCGGGCAAGTCGGTCGACACGTAGGTGCCCGAGCCGGTGCGGCCGAACACATAGCCTTCGGCCAACAGCTGCTCGTAGGCCGCCACCACCGACGCCCGCGCGGCGCCAAGCTGCGCCGCCAGCGCCCGGCTCGACGGCAGTCTCGTCCCAGGACCGAGCGTGCGCGAAAGCACCGCCGCGCGCACCTGCGCGTAGATCTGGCGACACACCGGCGTCGCGCTATCGCGGTCGAGCCGCCAGTCGTAGAGCTCCGCCCAGCCGCGTGACCGCATCGGACCTCCGAAAAAAGTGGTCTGCAGAGATTTGGCAAATTGGACCACTTGGTGGGGCCAATTGAACGCTAGGTTGGTCCGTCAGCGCAAC
>DASWFH010000181.1:0-2050 GCA_036394355.1 Allostellaceae bacterium
TCGCGCGACGCTGCAACGTGAGGCAACGCGCCGCTTGGGCGCGGAAGTGGTCCGCATCCTTCATCGTTTGCTCATTCCCCGGTGAGGCGGCGTCTGCGACCGCTCTTCTCGCATTGCGTTCCGCTCGCGTCGCTTCGCCTCGCGCAATGGCTGCAGCAAACCCGCCGCCCTTCCGACGACGGCGGCGACGGCAATGCGAGCGATACGCGTCACCACAAAACCGAGAGCGGCAGCCCAGCCCGCCTGATCTCTCGGCGATTCCCAGGCCGATCCTTTGGCCCGGTGCGGTTGTTCGCAAGGCCTATGGGCATTTGCAGAGGAGGGCACGAGATGGCACAGGCAGAGCGGCGGCGTGCGCAACAGGAGATGCCGGCAAATTCGGCCGAGGCGGCAGAGACCGCCAAGAAGGTCGTCTCGGCCATTGCCACGGGCGGCGACGCGTGGATGGAGGGCCACGCCGAGCTGCTCGAGCAGGTCGATCAGATGTCGCAGCGCTGGATCCAGAGCCAGCGCGAGGCGATCGAGGTGGCGCGGCAATCGATCGCGGAGATGCAGCGCGCGCGCGACCTCGCCGACATCATGCGCGTGCAACAGGAATGGCTGGCGGGCACATGGCAGCGTCTCGCCGCTGACTTCCAGGCGCTGACCTCGCTCGCGCTCCGGTATCAGCGGCGCACCATGATGTGGACGGGCGAGGCGGCGGAAACCGCCGGCGAGCAGGTGCGCCGCGGCGAGCACGCGGTGCTCAGCGCCGCCGGCGCCAAGCCGGGCGGCGACGACCGCCGCGAGTAGTCGCACGCGCCGGGGCGGGCGCATCGCGCCCGCCCGCACGCGCTCACAGCACGGCGTAAAGCGCGTAGACGAGCAACGCCGCCACCACCAGCAGGGCAAGCCACAGCAGCAGCGAGAAAATCACCGCGTTGAAAAAGCCGGTCGGTCTCACGCGTGATGCTTGGGCCGCGCCATAGCTAGAACGACAGCCAAAAGGCGAAGCTCGCGCGCAGCAGCGCGGCCATGTGGCGGTGCATCGCCAGCATCGGCCAAGCCAGCGGTAGGCGAACGACCGCCAGGGCGCCGCCCCTGGCGTCGCCGTCGCCCTCTATTGCACGGGCCTCGGCCTCGTATTCGCGCGCCAAGCAGCGGAGCGCAGTCTGCACGTCGGCGCGTTTCGCGCGACGCTGCAACGTGAGGCAACGCGCCGCTTGGGCGCGGAAGTGGTCCGCATCCTTCATCGTTTGCTCATTCCCCGGTGAGGCGGCGTCTGCGACCGCTCTTCTCGCATTGCAACATATCTGACACGCTGAGGCAACGCGAAGCTTTGTTACCGCGTCGAGTCGCGGCTGATCGCGCCGTCAGCGATGCAGTCGAGCGCCAGGCGGAGCAGATCCTTCGGCCGGAACGGCTTGCGCAAGAAGGGAAATCCGCTGGTCGGCCCGCGCCGGATGCCCTCGGGATGGCCGCTGATGAGCACCACGGGAACGGCGCGCGCGGCGAACTCGGCCGCCAGCGCCTCGCCCGTCTCGTCCGGCAGGATGACCGCGATGAAGGCGAGGTGAAAGCGCCGGCGCCGGCGCAACAACACCCGCGCTGCGGCCGCGCCAGCGGCGCAAGTCACGTCGACGCCGATATCCTCGAGCACGGCACGGATGAACTGGCAAATCGCCTCTTCGCGGTCGACCACGAGGGCGTGGCGGGGAGGTGACCCCTTCTTGCGTGCCGGCCTGCTAGGCATCGGGGCGACGCATGATCGCACCCTCTCCGCCGTCGATGACGGTTCGTCACGTACGGCGCTCTCCTGATCAACGCTTTGGTTCGCCGCTCGTTCAACGCGGCTGGCGCGGCGCGGCCTCGCCCCGGCGGCACAGCGTCTTGACGTAGCTGCCCTTGCCGATGTCGTCGGCCAAGGGCGAGCGCGCCACCACGTCCTGCCAGCCGGTCGTGCAGCCGATCTCGTTGTCGACGCGGATCAGGATGATCGCGACGAAGCCGGACATGGCGAGGATATCGTCACCGCTCGCGGAGCGAACAGCAAGGCTGGAGCAGCACCTTA
>DASWFH010000182.1:0-1776 GCA_036394355.1 Allostellaceae bacterium
CGCTTACAATGAAGCCATGAAATTCGGCATCAATTTCTTCCCCTCGTTCCGGCCCGAAGACAGCACCACCGCCGACTATTACGACCAGTGCCTGCGCATCGCCGCGCGCGCCGACGAGCTCGGCTACTCGAGCATCAAGACCGTCGAGCATTCGTTCTACGACTACGGCGGGCATTCGCCCAATCCTTGCGTGTTCCTATCCGCCGTCGCGGCGCGGACCAAGCGCGTGCGGCTCATCACCGGCGCGGTGATCCCCGCGTTCCACCATCCTGCGCATTTGGGTGGCGATCTCGCCATGCTCGACAACATGAGCAGGGGTCGGCTCGACGCCGGCTTCGGACGCGCGTTCCTGCCCAAGGAGTTCGAGGTCTACGGCGTGCCGATGTCGCAATCGCGCGAGCGCTTCGAGGAAGCGATCGGCATGATGCTCAGGATGTGGACTGAGGAGCGCGTCAACATCAAGGGCAAATACTGGAACCTGGAGAACGTGCGGCTGATGCCGCGCGTGGTCCAGAAGCCGCATCCGCCGGTGTGGATCGCCGCGATTTCCACCGAGGAATCTTTCGTCTATGCGGCGAAGAACGGCTTCAACCTGATGATCGTGCCCTATGCCGGCAAGCCGGGGGCGCTGCAGGAGTTCGTAAGCATGTACCGGCGCCTGTGGAAGGAATCCGGGCACAAGGCCGGCGCCGAGCAGATCCAGGTGGCGCAGTTCTGCTACGTGTCCGAGAAGCGCGATGAGGCGATGGCGGGATTCCGCCGCATCTGCAGGCGCTACCTCGAGACCTTCGCCGATGCGGTGCAGTCGTGGCAGGGGAAGTCGTCGGACCAGTACCCCGGCTACGACAAGATGGTTGCCAGCATCCTCGCCACCACGCCGGAGAAAATCATCGAGCAGGGCGGCGCTTTTGTCGGCACGCCCGACGATGTCGTCGAGCAGGTGAAGCGCTGCCGCGATCAGTTCGCCGGCGACATCGAGCCTTCGATGCAGATCAACTTCGGCGGCTCAAGCGATGCCGAGGCGTTTCGCACCCTGGAGCTCGTTGCCTCCAAGGTAATGCCGAAGTTCAGGTAATCAGCTCGCGGGGGGCGGGGGAGGCGGCGCGCCCGGAGGCGGCGGGGGCGGCGGCGGAGCGGCCTGGCGCGCTGGTTGCCGATACGGCGCGTAGCGTGCCGACGAAGGAATCTGGTGGCCTTTGGCGTACATGCACTGCTGATAGCCGAAGTCGTAGCGCTGTTGCAGACCGTAGGCCGACTGGCTTGAGGCGCCGGTCCCGGCGAGTGCGCCGCCCGCAAGACCGATACCCGCGCCGACACCAGCGCCGGAGTTGCCGCCCATCAGGCCGCCTGCGGCGGCGCCAATGGCAGTGCCGACCACAGCGCTCTTCACGGCGCTGTCGGTTTGTGCCTGGGCCGCGGTCGCACCGCCGATCTGCGAGGACGCAAACTGGCGGCAGTCGTTGTCGTCGAAGCGGAACTGGTCGAAGCTCTTGGTCGAGCCTGGCAGCACCATCACGCTCGGCCCGGACGGCGGCGGTGTGGCGCAGCCGGCGAGCAATGCAATTCCTGCGGCGGGAATGAGGGCCAGCTTCATTGTGCGGGTGCGGGCGCCGGCGGCACGGCCTTCCAGCCGCCCGGGCATTCCCTGACGTAGGGGTAGTAGCCGCGCGAAGTCTCGCAGTAATACCAGTAACCTGATTGCATCGGCTGCTCGCGCTCGACGTATTGCGTCGGCGTCGGTGGCGCGACGACGATCGGAGCCGGGTAGTAGGCGGG
>DASWFH010000183.1:0-4026 GCA_036394355.1 Allostellaceae bacterium
GCCGGACTCGGTGGCGGTGATCGGCGCCTCCGCCGAGGACGGCAAGATCGGCAATTCCGTGATGAAGAACCTCATCAACGGCGGCTATCAGGGCAAGATCCACCCGATCCATCCGAAGGCGGACGAGATCATGGGCCGCAAGGCCTACAAATCGGTCAAGGACGTGCCCGGCGCTGTCGACGTCGCCGTTTTCGCCATTCCCGCGAAGTTCGTGGCGCAGGCGCTCGCCGAATGCGGCGAGAAAAAGATCCCCGGCGCCGTGCTGATCCCCTCGGGCTTCGCCGAGACCGGCAATGTCGAGGGCCAGAAGGAGATCCAGGAGATCGGCCGCAAATACGGGATCCGCCTGATGGGCCCGAACATCTACGGCTACTACTACACGCCGAAGAATCTCTGCGCGACGTTCTGCACGCCCTATGACTACAAGGGACACGCCGCGCTCAGCTCGCAGTCGGGCGGCATCGGCATGGCCATCATCGGCTTCTCGCGCTCGGCCAAGATGGGCGTCTCGGCGATCGTCGGCCTCGGCAACAAGTCCGATCTCGACGAGGACGATCTCCTGACCTTCTTCGAGCAGGACGACAACACGCATGTCATCGCCATGCATTGCGAGGATTTGAAGGACGGCCGCTCCTTCGCCGAGGTGGCGAAGCGCGTGTCGAAGAAGAAGCCGGTGATCATGCTGAAGGCCGGCCGCACCTCGGCCGGCGCCAAGGCGGCAAGCTCGCACACCGGCGCGCTCGCCGGCAACGACAAGATCTATGACGACGTGCTGAGGCAGTCTGGCGTGATCCGCGCGCCCGGCCTGCGCGACATGCTCGACTATGCGCGCGCGCTGCAGAAGCTGCCGACACCGAAGGGCGAGAACGTCGTCATCATCACCGGCGCCGGCGGCTCGGGCGTGCTGCTCTCGGATGCTTGCGTCGACAACGGGCTGTCGCTGATGAGGATGCCGCAGGATCTCGACACCGCGTTCCGCAAGTTCATCCCGCCCTTCGGCGCCGCCGGCAATCCCGTCGACATCACCGGCGGCGAGCCGCCGACGACCTACAAGAACACCATCAAGCTCGGCCTCGAGGACGAGCGCATCCATGCGCTCATCCTGGGCTACTGGCACACCATCATCACGCCGCCGATGGTGTTCGCCAAGCTGGTCGTCGAAGTCGTCGAGGAGATGAAGGCGAAGGGCATCGCCAAGCCGATCGTCGCCTCGCTCGCCGGTGACGTGCAGGTCGAGCAGGCGGCCGAGCATCTTTACGACCACGGCATCCCCGCCTATGCCTATTCGACGGAGATCCCGGTGGCGGTGCTGGGCGCCAAGTACAAATGGGCGCGCGGGGCGGGGTTGGTGCGCTGAAAGCCGAGGCGAGCCATGAACATCCATGAATATCAGGCCAAGAGCCTGCTGCAGAAATTCGGCGTCGCGGTGCCGCGCGGCGCCGCTGCCTACACACCGCAGGAGGCGGAGAAGGTGGCGCGCGATATCGGCGGGCCGGTCTGGGTGGTGAAGTCGCAGATCCACGCCGGCGGCCGCGGCGCCGGCCGCTTCAAGGACAACCCGCAAGGCAAGGGCGGCGTGCGCGTCGTCAAGTCGGTCGAGGAGGTCGGCAAGAACGCCGCCGAGATGCTGGGCCACGTGCTCGTCACCAAGCAGACCGGGCCCAAGGGGCGCGAGGTGAAGCGCGTCTATATCGAGGAGGGCTGCGACATCAAGCGCGAGCTCTATCTCGGCATGCTCATCGACCGCAAGACCTCGCGCATCACCGTGATGGCCTCGACCGAGGGCGGCGTGGAGATCGAGGAGGTCGCCGCCAAGCATCCGGAAAAAATTCTCAAGGCGGCGATCGATCCGGCCACCGGTCTGCAGGGCTTCCACGCGCGCAAGCTCGCCTATGGCCTCGGCCTCGAAGGCAAGCAGGTGGCGGCGGCGACCAAGTTCATGCTCGGCATGTACCGGGCCTTCACCAGCCTCGACGCCTCGGTGCTCGAGATCAATCCGCTGGCGGTGACCGGCGCCGGCGCGGTTATCGCGCTCGACGCCAAGATGAATTTCGACGACAACGCGCTCTTCCGCCACAAGGAGGTCGAGGAGATGCGTGACGAGGCCGAGGAGGATCCGGCCGAGCTCGAAGCGGCCAAGCACGCGCTCAATTACGTGAAGCTCGAGGGCAATATCGGCTGCATGGTGAACGGCGCCGGCCTCGCCATGGCGACCATGGACATCATCAAACTCTATGGCGGCGAGCCGGCCAACTTCCTCGATGTCGGCGGCGGCGCCACCAAGGAACGCGTCACCACCGCCTTCAAGCTCATCCTCTCCGATCCCAATGTCGAAGGCATTCTCGTCAACATCTTCGGCGGCATCATGCGCTGCGACGTCATCGCCGAGGGCATCGTCGCCGCGGCGCGCGAGGTGGCGCTGCATGTGCCGCTGGTGGTGCGGCTCGAAGGCACCAATGTGCGGCTCGGCAAGAAGATCCTGAGCGAATCGGGCCTGCCCATCCTCTCGGCCGACAATCTCGCCGACGCGGCCGAGAAGGTGGTCAAAGCGGTGAAGGAGGCGGCCTGATGGCAGTCCTGGTCAATTCCGAGACGAAAGTCATTTGCCAGGGCTTCACCGGCGCCCAGGGCACGTTCCACTCCGAGCAGGCCATCGCCTACGGCACCAAGATGGTCGGCGGCGTGACGCCCGGCAAAGGCGGCACCAAGCATCTCGACCTGCCCGTCTTCGACACCGTCGACGAAGCCGTGCGCAATACCGGCGCGACCGCCTCGGCCATTTATGTGCCGCCGCCCTTCGCCGCCGACGCCATCCTCGAGGCGATCGATGCGGGCGTGCCACTCATCGTCTGCATCACCGAAGGTATTCCCGTGCTCGACATGGTGATGGTGAAACGCGCGCTCGGCGGCTCGCGGAGCCGACTCATCGGCCCCAACTGCCCCGGCGTCATCACTCCCGAGCAGTGCAAGATCGGCATCATGCCCGGCCACATCCATGCCAAGGGCAATGTCGGCATCGTCTCGCGCTCGGGCACCTTGACCTATGAGGCGGTGGCGCAAACCACGGCCGCCGGGCTCGGCCAGTCGAGCTGCATCGGCATCGGCGGCGATCCCGTTAACGGCACCAATTTCATCGACTGCCTCGAACTCTTTCTCAAGGACGAAGAGACCAAGTCGATCATCATGATCGGCGAGATCGGCGGCTCGGCCGAGGAAGAAGCGGCGGATTTCCTCAAGCGCAGCAAGACCAAGAAGCCGGTGGTCGGCTTCATCGCCGGCGCCACCGCGCCGCCCGGCCGGCGCATGGGCCATGCCGGCGCCATCATCTCCGGCGGCAGCGGCTTGGCCAAGGACAAGATCGAGGCGATGAAGAGCGCCGGCGTCGCCGTCGCCGCTTCCCCGGCGGCGCTCGGCAGCACGATGGTCAAGGTGTTGAGAAGGTGAGCAACGCGTCGCCAGTCAGGGCAATTGAGGTAAATTCATTGGCTGATGAATGGCTACAGTGAAAGTCGGATTCGGGCGAGATCTGCCGCGCCGCAAGCAAGCTTAGGTGAGAGAAATGTCCGGTAAGGTAGCGGACGCGTCCAACCGCCAGAGCCATCGCAGCATTCATCCCGGCGCCGGACGGCGCGGCGGCCGGAACATGCCGAGAGGCCGGCAGGTCGAACCCGAGGCGCTGGCCGAGGTGCAGGCCTTGCTCGGCGACCGCCCGCGCCAGGCGGACCTGCTCATCGAGCACCTGCATCTGCTGCAGGACGAATTCCGTTGCCTCCACGCCCGTCATCTCGCCGCCTTGGCGGAGGAGATGAAGCTGGCGTTGGTCGAGGTCTACGAAGTCGCCTCCTTCTATGCACATTTCGACATCGTGCTCGACGGCGAGGCGCCGCCGCCGCCGATCACCGTGCGCGTCTGCGACAGCCTCACCTGCGAGCTGCTGGGCGCGCAGAAGCTGCTCGCGGTGCTGCCGAAGAAACTGGGCAAGGACGTGCGTGTGGTGCGCGCGCCCTGTATGGGCGGCTGCCACAA
>DASWFH010000184.1:0-1754 GCA_036394355.1 Allostellaceae bacterium
GCCACCGAAAACCGCGTCGCGCGTGCCATGTTGTATCCATATCAGATACAGCGCGCGGCGTCAAGCGCGAAGCGAGTTCGGCGCCGCTTCGCTCTTGAACGGCCGCGCCAGCAGCGCCGCGATCGCCTGATCGACGGCGGCTCCGCGATGGAGGATGGCATCGACCGCGGCGGTGATGGGCATGTCGACGCCGAGCCGCCGCGCCAGCGCCGCCGCCGCCGCCGAAGTGACCCCCTCCGCCACCGAGCGCCGCTCGGCCAGGATGTCGCTGAGCGCGCGGCCCTCGCCCAGCGCCACGCCCAGCGAATGATTGCGCGATTGCAGGCCGGTACAGGTGAGCACCAGGTCGCCCAGCCCCGACAGGCCCATCAGCGTCTCCGCCCGCCCGCCCTTGGCGAGCGCGAGCCGCACCATCTCGGCGAGGCCGCGGGTGATCAGCGCGGCGCGCGCGTTGTCGCCGAGCTTGCGGCCCGTGACGATGCCGCAGGCGATCGCCAGCACGTTCTTGACCGCGCCGCCGACCTCTGCGCCGAGCGCGTCGTCGGACAGGTAGGGACGGAAGCTGCGCGTGCCCAGCGCGGCGATGAGGCGCTGTCCCAGCGCCGCGTCCGTCGCCGCCAGCGTCACCGCGGTCGGCAGGCCGCGCGCCACTTCGCCGGCGAAAGTCGGACCCGAGAGGACGGCGATGGCCGCGCCCGGCAGGCTTGCCGCGGCGATCTCGCTCATCAGCGCGCCGCTCTTCTCCTCGATGCCCTTGGTACAGATCACCACCGGCATGCCCGCCGGGAGATGCCGCGCAAGAGCCGTCGCCAGCGCGCGCAGGTGCTGCGCCGGCGCCACCAGCAGCAGCGCATCCGCCGCCGCCGCCTCGCCGAGCTCCAGGGTGGCGCGGATGGCCGGATCGAGCGGCACGTCCGGCAGGAACAACGGGTTGAGGTGGTCGCGGTTGATCGCCGCCACGACTTCGGCCTCGCGCGCCCACAACACCACCGCACGCCCGGCGCGGCGCGCGGTGAGCGCCAGCGCGGTACCCCACGCGCCGCCGCCGACGATGCCGATGCGCTCGATGGCGGCGCTGCTGTCCATGACGCTTGCCCCTCGCCTCACCAAGACGAGCGAAGGTTAGCGGCGGCGAGCGCCGCGCGCCAGGGAGCGAGCGCCGTTACTTCACCGTGTCGGCGCCGGCCTTGCAGGTGACGCCGTCCTGCGCGCCCGTGCCGCCGCTGCAGCCGATGGCGCCGATGAGCTTGCCGCCCTCGACCAGCGGGAAGCCGCCGTCCGAGGGAACCACGCCGTGGAGGAAGGCGATGTACACATGGCCGCCTTCGACCGCGTCGAAGAACGCCTTAGTCGGCCGGCGGAAGGTCGCCGACGCGCGCGCCTTGTCCTGCGAGATCTGCACCGAGGCGAGCTGCGCTCCGTCCATCTTCTCGAAATAGACGAGCTCGCCCGCCGGACCGACGACGGTGATGTTCATTTTCCAATTATGCTTCTTCGCTTCAGCCTCGGCGGCGGCGAGCACGTGCTTCGCCTGCTCGAGGCCGATCGGCGTGCCGTAGGGAATGTCGAACGGCATCTGCTCCGGCACCGGTGCCGGCGCCGCGGGCTGCTGTGCCAAAGCGACACTGGAAATAGCGGTGATGAAGGCGACGCCGGCGAGCAGTCTCAATGCGGTATTTTTCATGGTTCCTCCCCTGGAACGCGCGCAGTGTTTTTTGTCGGGCGATGCTAGCGAAGGGTGCGCGGAAATGCCA
>DASWFH010000185.1:0-13277 GCA_036394355.1 Allostellaceae bacterium
GTTCGTGCAACCATGCCGGCAGCATGTTATCCAAACTTTAACCAGCGTCGGACAGAGTGAAGACAGCGGCCGGTTCGGCCCCAAAGCGAAATTTCTCGTGGCATCGCTGAAGGTCTCATCCATGGCGGATCCCTCGAACACCCTTTCCGACCGCAACCTCGAAGCGAGCACGACGCTCTCGCTCAAGCGCGAACCGGCGTGCTTCGCCTTCCTGTGCAGCCGCGCCGTGTCGGCGCCGCTGCCGGTCGACGCGATCAATCTCGACCTCGCCTCAGTCGACTACTTCAGCGGCCGCGCCTCGCTCTGGGCGACGCTCGAGGTCCGTTCCGGCGCGACCAACGAGCAGCCGACGGCGGTGCTCGGTTTCGACGAGACCTTCCTGCGCCCGTTCACGCGCGCGCTCATCGAGGCGGCGGCGAGTCGCAACCCTTACCGCATGACTATCATGCTCGAGCCGGGCGAGGCGGCGCGTCAACGCGTCGTCGAATACGTCACCGGTCCCGGCACGGCGCTGCGCGAAGTGATCCTGACGCCGCACGACACGATCGTCGTCATCTCCGGCCGTGCCGACGACAACGCCGACGAGGAGACGCTCTTTCAGTTGCCGCGCAGCGACTCGTTCCTGCGCGCCTTCGTCAAGATGACCTGCCAGGCCGACCAGGCGCTGCGCGACACGCTCGTTGAGAGCGATCGGCTGGCGCGTCAGCGCGCGATCCAGGCTTCCTAACGCTGCGGCCGATCGTCGCGGCCATCTCGTCGCCGATGAGATGAAATCGGCTAAAACCCAATAATTCTCTTGTTGGCGCCTCGGCGTAGCGCAATCTCTCGTTAATTCGGCACGCCTACCCTTCCCTCTGGGGAAATAATTAGCGCTACCGAGCTTTGTCGGCAGTGTCTCGTGCCTTTTATTGGGGTGGGGGCAACAGTGGAACATTTCGATCCTCTGGCGAATCTCGACTCTATAAAAGCGTCTTACTTCAAGAATTCTGGCACAGGTCGGCGCCGCCGGCGGCTGGCGCGGGTGCGCCGGCGTGTGCCGGGCGCACTGCTCTCGCTCATGCTGGTGTGGAGCAGCGAGCCGCCGCCCGCCGATGCGCCGCATGTCGCGGGCGCCGCCGACGGCGGCTGCCTCTCGGTGCAGACCGACGCCCGCGGCCAGCCGACGAGCTTCGTCACCAGCGAACGCTCTCCCGGCGCCTGCGCGCGCGCGAGCACGAGGCTGCCGCTGGTGCGCGACACCATGCTCGGCTCCGGCAATCTGTTCAGCGATCTCGAGCTCAGCAACCTCGATTTCGGCACGATGACCGCGCATGAGGTGAAGCTCAAATTCGGTGTCCGCCGCGACCTGATCGCCGGCCTCAACGCCACGCTCGACGGCAGTTTCGGCCGCGTCCTCGGCAGCCTGTCGCCGATCTTCGACGAGCAGTTCCGCGTCGGCCTCAACCGTCCGCTGGACGCGCATTGGGAGACCGGACTCGAGGGCCGCGTCGGCGCGCTTGGCAGCATCGGGCTGACGCAGCTCACCGAGCGCATCGGCCTTGTCTTCCTGCGTGCCCGCTACACGCTCTTTCCCGGCCGCGGCGAGGACGAACAACGCGTCGTCTTGAAGCTCTCGGCCGATAGCTGGCAGGGCACGGGGCAGAGCTCGGCACGGCACGCGCGCGCCGATCTGCGCTACGAGTATCGCCGCGACATCAACATACTCTCGATCGGCCTCAATGCCACCGACACCGAGCCGAGCGTCACGGCCATTCCCGCCCTGCGCATCGACGTGCGCGCAACGCGGCGGTTCTAGCTAGAGCAGCGTCGGCGCGCGGTAGAGCACGGTCCCGTCCGGGCGGATCGTCGCATCCGGCGTGAGCCGCGCCGGCTCGATCTTGCCGGCAGCGAGGATATGCTCGACCCGGATGCCCGTGGCGATCAGGTAGTCGGCGATGATGCGGCGGTGGCAGCGCCACCACACCGCCTCGGCGCACATCACCGCCGGGTGCTGCTCGCGGGCAAGGCGCAGGACACGATCGAGCGCGTCGCGGAATTCGCGCGTCTCGGCATAGTCGGCGTAATTGGCGAACGCCTCCTCGCGCCACAGCGTATGCGGCGAGGGCGCACCGTCGCGGCGCCTGCCGCGGCGCCCGCCCAGCGCCGGTTCATGGCGATAGCCGATGCCGGCCGAAGCCAAGGTCGCCGCCAGCGACTCGCCGTTGAAATGCGGATAGCGGCGCGAGAACGGGAAGCGGCGGACATCGACGATGCAATCGACGCCCGCATCCCGCAGCAGCGCGACGAATTCGTCGGCGCTGCGGGTCGAATGGCCGATGGTGAACACCGTCATGCGCCCGTCCGCTCGATCGCGCGGCGTGGGCGCGCGATCTCCTGGGCTAAGTTGGGCGCGGGCGCTTGCCGGCGCAACCCGCCGCTAGACGGCGACGGCGCGCGCCGTTTGCGGGCGAGTGGCGACTGCCGCGTCGAGCGCGCCGATGAAGGCGCCGTAAGGCGGCAGCAGGACGACGTCGCCATCGACCAGCGCGGCGAAGCCGGCATCCTCGAGCGCGGCGACGCCGGGGTAGTCCGCGAGCGAGACTCGCGCGGCATCGGCGCTCGGATTGAAGACGAGGACGAGGCTTTCCTCGGCGCAAGCGCGGGTGAATCCGAGCAGCGGCGGCGGCAGGTCGAGCAGCGCCAGATCGCCGTCTTGCAGCGCCGGATGCGCCTTGCGCCAGGCGGCGAGGCCGCGCCAGGCGTTGAGGGCGGAGCGCCCGTTCGTTTCTTGGGCGGCGACGCTGGCGGCGCGATGGTCCGGCGGCACCGGCAGCCAGGGCTCGCCGGTGGTGAAGCCGGCATGGTCGGCATCGGCGCGCCATGGCAGCGGCGTGCGGCTGCCGTCGCGGCCGCGGAATTCGGGGTAATAGGCGATGCCGAAGGGGTCGCGCAGATCGCCGAGTTCCAACGCCGCCTCGCTCAGGCCGAGTTCCTCGCCCTGATAGACGCAGACGCTGCCGCGCAAGCCCACCAGCATCGCCATGAGCAGGCGGATGAAGGCCGGGTCCGGCGCCGCCGACTCGCCAGCGGGGTTCCAGCGGCTGGCTGCGCGCTCGACGTCGTGATTGCTGAACGCCCAGCAGATGCCGCTGCCCGTGCCGGCGGCGGCGATCTCAGCAAGCGCGCGACGCAGCGACTGGCCGGCATCGACGCCGCGCATCGGCCGCAGCGTGTAGGCCATGTGAAGCGCGTCGCCCGCGCGCGTGTAGCGCGCGATGCGCTCGTAGGCGCCGTCCTGGCTCGACACTTCGCCCAGGAGCGCGATGCCGCCGCGGCGCTCGGCGAGCGCGCGCAGCCGGCGCAGCAGCTCCGGCGTCTCCGCCTGCATCATGTCGTGGACATGCTGCTGCAGGCCGAAGGGCTTGACCGGCGTGATGCCATCGGCGGGAAGACGCGGCGGATTGTCGCGCAGTTGTGCATCGTGCAGCAGAAAGTCGATCGCGTCGAGGCGGAAGCCGTCGACGCCACGCGCGAGCCAGAACTCGGCTGCGGCGACGAGAGCTTCGATCACCGCGGGATGGCGCAGATTGAGCGTCGGCTGGCTCGCCAGGAAATGATGGAGATAGTACTGCCGCCGACGCGGCTCCCAGCTCCAGGCGGAGCCGCCGAACACCGAGAGCCAGTTGTTGGGCGACGTGCCGTCGGCACGCGCATCGCCCCACACGTACCAGTCGTCGCGGGCATTGGCGCGGCTCGCGCGGCTCGCGCGGAACCAGGGATGCCGGTCGGAGGTGTGGCCGCAGACGAGGTCGACCAGCACCTTGAGGCCAAGCGCATGCGCGCGCGCGATCAGCCGGTCGAAATCGTCGAGCGTGCCGAACACCGGGTCGACCGCGCAATGATCGGCGACGTCATAGCCGAAATCGCGCATTGGTGAGAGGAAGAACGGCGAGAGCCAGATGGCGTCGACGCCGAGCGAGGCGACATAGTCGAGCTTCGCCGTCACCCCGGCGAGGTCGCCGACGCCGTCGCCGTTGCTGTCGCAGAAGCTGCGCGGATAGATCTGATAGATGACGGCGCTCGGCCACCATTGGTGGTTCTGCATGCGCTTCGCTCTGGGCCTTCGTGTTTTTTCCGAGCCGCCGGTATCGCGTAGAAGTCTTATCAAGATGTGAATCGCCAGACGCTTACTCCGGCCGAAACGAACACCGGTCGCCCGCCGCGCGAGCGGCGGCGGGTCAATGCGGCAGCGAGTTTGCCGGCGATGTCGGCGCGGGTGAGAAGGCACCCGTTCAATGCTTCGGCAGGTGTCTGCCCCCGGCGACGCCGGCGCGGATTTCTGCGCCGCCACCGCGTCGGTACATTAAATCGGCTTCATGTTGCGATTTATCTTAGACCCGAGGGGACGGCATACGGCCCGGCCAACCCGGAAGGGTGTGCGCGGACCGATTTTTCACTCCATCTGGGCGGAAATCGGGTAACACCCCGTCAACCCTCGCCGCCCTAGCCTCATGCCAAGGTCAGCAAGCATATGGGCGGTTGCCATGGTCGAGAAGATGACGGTTCCAGGATTTTCCTGCGGCATCGCCTTACCCGCGAACCTGGCCGGGCCGTCGCTCGAACGGCAGATCATCGATTTCCTTGACGGCCGCAGCGATGGCGCCGAGTTGATGCTGGCGATTTATGGCGACGTCGCCGACGAGAAACTGCCGCCGCGCCTCGCCGAACTGGTGAAGCACTGGCGGGCGCGGTGAGCCCCGCGGCGTATCGCAGCCGCAGGGCTCCTTCGCTTGCTTTGCCGCCTCAGCGCGTGCCGCTGGCGCCGCCGCCCTGAGTCTGGCCGGCGCCCGGCGCCTGCGACTGCCCGCTGCCGGTCGTCTGACCGCCGCTCTGCACACGCTGCAGCTCCTGGCGGTTGAGCTCCTCCGCCATGTTGTCGCTGGCGGACCGTTCGTGCTTCGCTGCGGCGCCGCGCTTGCGCGCATGCTTGCCCGACTTGTCGGTCGAATCCGAGGGGCTAGTCGCGCCGCTCTGCGTGCTGTCGTTGCCGGCGGGCATGGAGGTCTTGGCGCCGGTCGTGGACGTGTCGGACGGAGCGGCCGGCGGCGGCTTGTCGCTGCTGCTGGTCTGCGCCAGCGCGGGGAGACCGACGGTGAGGAGCGCCGCCAGGGCGACGCCGCTGAGCAGATGTTTCATCACGAAATCCTTCTGATTGGTGCGAATAGGCTGAGGACCTGCGGCCCTGACCTTCGACAACAGGTGTAACCGCAGGTTTGTTCCCAGCGCCGCGGCACCCGCGACGGCAATCGACGGCGGCCGCGTGCGTGCTATGTTCTGCGCGGCAATGTGGCGGCTTTGCGGACATCTTCTCGCGATCTTCTTGCTCACGGTGAGCGCGGCGGTTGCGCGGCCGGTGGATGAACTCGCCATCGGCGTCATCCAGTTCCCGGCGACGCTGCACCCGAGCATCAATGCCATGACCGCCAAGAGCTATGTGCTTGGCATGGTGCGGCGGCCGCTCACCACTTACGACGCGCAGTGGCACCTCGTCTGCATGCTCTGCGTGGCGCTGCCGACCATCGAGAACGGCCTCGCCGTGCCGCTCGATCTCGGCGGCGGCAAGCGCGGCATCCGCCTCACCTACACCTTGCGGCCGGACGCGCGCTGGGGCGACGGCGTGCCCGTTACCACCGGCGATGTGCTCTTCACCTACGAGGTCGGGCGCAACCCGAAAAGCGGCATCGGCAATTCCGAGCTCTATCGCCGCATCACGCATATCGCGGCTAAAGACGCCAAGACCTTCACGGTCGAGATGGACAAGCTCACCTTCGACTACGCCGCGCTCGACGATTTCGAGCTGCTGCCCGCGCATCTCGAGCGGGCCGCCTTCGCCGATCCGACGCAATATCGTTTCCGCACGCTCTACGACACCGACTCCACCAATCCCGGGCTCTACTTCGGCCCCTATCGCATTACCGAAGTGGCGTCGGGCTCGCATATCGTGCTGGAGCCCAACCCCACCTGGTGGGGCGAGAAACCCGCTTTCTCTCGCATCGTCGTCTGGGCGGTCGAGAACACGGCGGCGCTCGAGGCTAATCTTCTCGCCGGCGGCCTCGACATGGTCGCGGGCGAATTGGGCTTCTCGCTCGACCAGGCGCTCGCCTTCGAGAAGCGGCATGGCGACCGCTTCACCGTGCTCTATAAGCCGAGCCTCTCCTTCGAGCATGTCGAGCTCAACCTCGACAATGCCGCGCTCGCCGACAAGCGCGTGCGCCAAGCGCTGCTCTACGGCGTCGATCGCGACGCCATCAGCAAGCAGCTCTTCGCCGGACGCCAGCCGGTCGCCGCGAGCTCGGTCTCGCCGCTCGACTGGGTCTACACCGACGAGGTCCCGCATTGCGCCTATGACCCCGCCAAGGCGCGCGCGCTGCTCGACGCCGCCGGCTGGCGCAGCGAGGATGGCGGTATCCGCCGCAACGCGACCGGCGAGAAGCTCACGCTCGACCTCGCCACCACCGCCGGCAACCGCATCCGCGAGCTGGTGGAACAGGTGCTGCAGAGCCAATGGCGCGAGATCGGCGTCGAGCTGCATCTGAAAAACCAGCCGGCGCGCGTGCTGTTCGGCGAGAGCGTGACCAAGCGCAATTTCACCATGGCGCTCTTCGCCTGGACCAGCGCGCCCGAGAACGTGCCGCGCACGACGCTGCGCTCCGACGAGATCCCGGCGGCGGCAACCGGCTGGCGCGGCCAGAACTATGCCGGCTTCAAGAGCGCCGAGGCCGATCGGCTCATCGACGCCATCGAGATCGAGCTCGACCGCGACCGCCGCGCCGCACTGTGGCACCGCCTCCAGGCGCTCTATGCCGAGGAGCTGCCGGCGCTGCCGCTCTATTTCCGCGCCGATGCCTATGTGCTGCCGAAATGGCTGAAGGAGGTGACGCCCACCGGCCACCAATACCCGTCGACGCTGTGGATCGAGCAATGGCGCGTCGAAGGGCGGGAGACGGGGTCGTGAGGGGTGACGCATGACCCGCTTCATCCTCGCCCGCTTCGTGCAGGTCCTGGCGGTGCTCGCGGTGATGTCGTTCGTCATCTACGCACTCATCGGGCTCATGCCCGGCGATCCCATCGACCAGATGCTCACGGCCGACCCGCATCTGACCGCGGCCGACGCGGCACGGCTCAAGGCGCTCTACGGGCTCGATCGGCCCTTGGCGGAGCGCTATCTCGCCTGGGCGCGCGCTGCCCTCGCCGGCGATTTCGGCTATTCGCGGCTCTACGCGACGCCGGCCGTCGCCGCGCTGATGCCGCGGCTCGGCAACACCGCGCTGTTGATGCTGTCGAGCTTCGTGCTGGCGCTGGCGATCGCCCTGCCGCTGGGCGCGGCGGCGGCGCAGCGGCCCGGCTCGGCGCTCGACGGCGCCGCCAATCTGCTGAGCTTCGCGGGCATGTCGATCCCGCCCTTCTGGTTCGCGCTCGTGCTCATTCTCGTCTTCGCGGTGGCGCTGGGCTGGCTGCCGGCGGGCGGCGTCGCCACCATCGGCGATGGCGGCGGCATCGACCGCGCGCGGCACCTGGCGCTCCCGGTGGCGACGCTCACCGTCGCCAGCATCGGGACGTATCTGCGCTTCATGCGCGCCGCCATGATCGAGGCGCTGCGCCAGGACTACGTGCGCACCGCGCGCGCCAAGGGGGCGAGCGAGGAGCGCGTGGTGTGGGGGCACGCGTTCAGGAACGCGCTCATCCCCGTCATCACCGTGGTCGCACTCTCCTTCGGCTCGCTCTTCTCGGGCGCGCTCATCACCGAGACCATGTTCGCCTATCCCGGCATGGGCAAGCTCATCTACGACGCCATCCTCGGCAACGACTTCAACCTGGCGCTGGCGGGATTGCTGTTCGCGACCTTGCTGGTGCTGCTGTCGAATCTTGCCGCCGACATCGCCTACGCCGCGGCCGATCCGCGGATCACCTACCGATGAGCACGGCCCTCGCCCGGTCGGCGTCGTCGCGCTGGCGGCGCGCCTTCGCCGTGCCGCAAGCCGCCGCGAGCGCGGGCGTGCTCGGCGCCATCTGCCTGGCGGTCGCGCTGGCGCCGCTGATCGCCGCGCTGCTCGGCGCCGACGCGCACAAGGTCGACCTCTACGAGCGCCTGGCGCCGCCCTCGCTCCATCACCCGCTCGGCACCGACGAGCTCGGGCGCGACCTGCTGCTGCGCTTGCTGGAGGGCGGGCGCGTGTCGCTGCTCGTCGGCATCAGCGCCGCGCTCGCCGCGGCCGGCCTCGGCACCGCCATCGGCCTCGTCGCCGGCTACCGCGGCGGCAGGATCGACGCGGCGCTGATGCGCTTGACCGACGGCGTCATAGCCCTGCCGCTGCTGCCGTTGCTGGTCGTGCTCGCCGCCATCGACCTGCGCAAGCTCGGGCTGCCCGCATGGCTGGTGCAATCGGAAGCGGCGAGCCTCTACCGCATCATCGTCTTGGTGTCGCTGGTGGGGTGGACGACGGTGGCGCGGCTGGTGCGCGGCGCGACGCTCAGCCTGCGCGCTCAGGATTTCGTGCGCGCCGCGCTGGCCTTGGGTGCCAGCCCGCGCCGCATCATGCTCGTGCACATCCTGCCGAACCTGGCGTCGCCGATCATCGTCGCCGCGACGCTCTCGGTCGGCCACATGATCCTGCTCGAATCCGTGCTGAGCTTCCTCGGCCTCGGCATCGAGCCGCCATTGCCGAGCTGGGGCAACATGCTCACCGGCGCGCAGGAGACCATCGGGCTCGCGCCGCAGCTGGCGCTCTATCCCGGGCTCCTCATCTTCCTCACGGTGATCGCTTGCAACTTCCTCGGCGACGCGCTGCAGGACGCGCTCGACCCGCGCGCGACGCGGCGCTGAGGGTCAGCGGGCGCGGCGCAGCAGCGCGACTTCGTTCGAGGCGTAGACCACGGGTCCGCAGCTCTCGGTAAGTGCAGCCGCGTGCTCGGGCGTCGTCAGCAGGAAATCGACGGGATAAGCCGCATTCCCAGCGCAGCCCTGCTCGAACAGCGTGCGGCGGAACTCCATGCGGCGATACCATTCGATGATCTGCGGCTCGTTGGTCGGCATGAACTTGACCATGACCAGCGAGGGATGCCCGGTGCGTCGCTCGAAATCGAGGTAGGACCACTCGATTTGCGGATCGATGAGCACGACGCCGCCGGGCGCCGCGCGCTCGGTGAGCGCCGCCGCGAGGGCGCCCTTCTCGCCGGCAAGGCCGGCGCGCTGACGGTCGCCCTGGACCCGATCGGCGGCACCCATCAGGAATAACGGCGTCAGCAGCGCCAGCGCCGCCACCCGCGCCGCCGTCCAGCCGCGCAAGCCCGCCGCCGCCAGATACGCGATGACGAAGGCGAGCCAGAGCAGCAGGATCAGCGCGGCCGGGCGGAAGAGATAGAACTTGCCGAGCACCCCGCGGTCGCGGTCGAGGTATGAGGCGGCCAGCGCCACGAACAGATAGGCGAGCAAGCCCGCCAGCCACACGGTCGTGACCTTCCAGCGCGCGGCTTCCGGCTTGCGCGCGATCACCAGGCAAGCCGCCAGCATGACCGCGGCCGCCACGCAGCCGGGAAGCCACTGCATTAGGAAGGAATCGAGGCCGACGAAGGGCGCGACGTGCCAGGGGGCGCGGATGATCGAGTAGATGACATCGGGCGACGGCAGGTCGGCGGGCTGCACGAAAGCGCGCCCGTCGGCGAGCCGCGACCAGGCGATGACGGCAAGGAGCGGCGCGACCGCGACAAGGAACAGCGCGGCGGAGGCGAGGACACGGCGGAACTCGCGCCGGTCCTCGACGAGCCGCCCGGCCATCGCCGCGCAGAACCAGAACCCGCCGACGAGAAAATGGAAATAGGTGGCTTGCGCGAACAGCAGTATCGGCGCGAGGAAGGATGGCCCGGTCGCCGCCATATAGAGGCCGGCGAGCACCAGGCAGTAGGAGATGACCTTGGCTTCGAAACCGTTGAACAGCCACTCGCCGCCCATGAGGGTCTGTCCGGCGAGCGCGTAGGCGACCACCACCAACACGGCATCCAGCAGCGACAGCCCGAAGCGGCGCAAGATGGCCGAGAGCAGAAAGGCATAGGCGATGGCGGCAAGGGCACGCGCGATGATCTGCGCGTGCTCGTAACCGACGGCGGTGATGAGGCCGCCGAGCAACACCTCGCTCACCGCGCGATGGCGCGAAGCGTCGAAGACCGCGGTGTAGGGCGACGCCGGGCTCAGCGAGACCGCGTGCGCCGCCAGCGCGAAGTAATCCTCCTCATTGTCCGAGAGCACGCCGTCGGGCGGCATCAGGCAGAGCAGCAGGAGGAGCAGCGCGACGGCGTAGACCACCGGGTGGTCGAGCCGGGCGCGGCGCGATTCGCTCGCCTTGCCCGGAACCGCGGCCGCGGGCTCGACCAACGGCCGCTCCATTCTCCGCAAGGGCAGAGGAAGATCGAAAGGCGCCACCGCGTCGCGCTCGCTGCGCGCGACCGGAGATGGACCCGCCTCGCGGGCCGCAGGGTAGGTCACGACTTGCTGATTGCTTGCGCCGTCCACGATCACGCCGCCTTGGCCAGAACGCGCTCGACCAGCCGCGCCCAGTAGCTCGCGCCGATCGGCAGGATCTCGTCGTTGAAATCGTAATGCGGATTGTGCAACCCCACCGCCTTGTCGCCGGTGCCGTTGCCGATGAAGACGTAGGCGCCGGGCTTGGCCTGCAGCATGAAGGCGAAATCCTCGGAGCCCATCGTCGGCTGCAGCTCGCGGTCGACGTTGGCGTCGCCGACGATCTCGGCGGCGATCGCCGCCGCCGTCTCGGTCTCGGCCGGGCTGTTGATGGTCGGCGGATAGCGGCGCTCGTAGCGCAGCTCGACGCTGGCGCCCAGCGCCGCCGCCGTGCCCTCGGCGATGCGGCGGATGCCGGCCTCGACCGCGTCCTGCACCTTGGGCTTGAAGGTGCGCGCTGTGCCGCGCAGCACGACCTGGTCGGGGATCACGTTCCAGGTGTCGCCACCATGGATCTGGGTGACGCTGACGACGACGCTCTCGAGCGGCGAGGTGCTGCGGCTGGCGATGGTCTGGAGCGCGGTCGTGATCTGCGCCGCCGCCACCATCGGGTCGATGCCGAGATGCGGCAGCGCCGCATGCGTGCCCTTCCCCGTGACCGTGATCTCGAAGATGTCGAAGGACGCCATCATCGGCCCGGCGCGCATGGCGAACTTGCCGGCGGGCATGCCCGGCCAATTGTGCATGCCATAGACCGCTTCGACCGGGAATTTCTCGAACAGCCCCTGCTCCATCATCACCCGGCCGCCGCCCTCGTTCTCCTCGGCCGGCTGGAAGATGAAATGCACGGTGCCCGCGAAATTGCGCGTCTCCGCAAGATAGCGCGCCGCGCCCAGCAGCATGGTGGTGTGCCCATCATGGCCGCAGGCGTGCATCTTGCCGGGATTGGTCGAGACATAGGGCACGCCGTTCTTCTCGTGGATGTGGAGCGCGTCCATGTCGGCGCGCAGCGCAATGGCGCGGCCGCCGGGACGCGTGCCCTTGAGCGTGCCGACGACGCCGGTGCCGGCCAGGCCGCGATGCACCTCGATGCCGAAATCCTGGAGCCGCGACGCGACGAAATCGGCGGTACGCTTCTCCTCGAAGGCGGTCTCGGGATGGGCGTGGATCTCGTGACGCCAGGCGGCGAGATCGGCGTGGAAATCGGCGATGCGGTTGACGATCGGCATATGCGCTCCTCGGTGTCGGGCTCGCCCTTGATGCTAGCCGAGGGCGCGACCGCCATTCAACCGAGCGGTTCCGCGCCTGCCTCGCCGCCGCAAAAAAGCGGCGACGCCAAGCGCGAGCGCCGCCGCAGGCAGGGAGGAACTGCTGTCAAATCTCGCGCAGGGCCGGCGCAGGATCGGCCGGCGGCGGGCGCAGCGCCGCTGCCTCGGCGCGCAGGCGATCGGCGCGCAGATTGGCCAAGACCAGCCGGCGATAATCCGGATCAATGATGATTCGCTCCATATCCAAATTGCCGCCGAGCGGCAGTTCGTCATCAAGGTTCAACATCGCCGTGCCCGCACCAAGCCTTTCGTTGAGGGCATCACACATAAGGAGTTGCCCTAGGCGGCGCCAACCAAATTTGTGCGTTAGCGAAGGCGGCTGGGGACAAGCCTGTTGATATCCGGTTGACCGGCGGCGAGCGCTTGGCGCTCGCCAAGGCGAATCAAGAAGTTGGCCGCCGCTCTGCGACCGGTGGTCGCAGCCCCTCGGGCAAAATCGGTGGCGCCCAAACGCGCCGTGCGACCCGGCCTCTCGGGTTTGACTTGCGCGCGCGCGGCGGCGGATAGTAGCGCATCGCCCAAGCCCGAGGACAGCAGCCATGCAGCGAGGCAATTCGGCCGCCAGCCGCGACATCGCCTACAATCTTCACCCTTACACGCATCTCAAGAAGCACGAGAGCGAGGGGCCGCTCGTCATCACCGAGGGCAAGGGCATCCATGTCTATGACGAGAACGGCAAGGAATACATCGAGGGGCTGGCGGGCTTGTGGTGCACCGCGCTGGGCTTCGGCGAGGAGCGGCTGGTCGACGCGGCGACGCGGCAGCTGCGGCGGCTGCCCTACTACCACATCTTCAATCACAAATCGCACGACACCGCCGCGGAGCTGGCCGAGCGCCTCATCGCCGTGATGCCCGTGAAGATGTCGAAGGTGTTCTTCAACAACTCCGGGTCCGAGGCGAACGACACCGCCGTCAAGATGGTGTGGTACTACAACAACGCGCGCGGCCGGCACCGCAAGAAGAAGATCATCGCGCGCATGAAGGGCTATCACGGCGTCACCGTGGCCGCGGCGAGCCTCACCGGGCTGCCCAACAACCACCGCGACTTCGACCTGCCGATCGACAACATCCGGCATGCCGACTGCCCGCATCACTACCGCTTCGCCAAGCCGGGCGAGAGCGAGGAGGCCTTCGCCACGCGGCTCGCCGAGAGCCTCGAGGCGCAAATCCTGCGCGAGGACCCCGAGACGGTCGCAGCCTTCATCGCCGAGCCGGTGATGGGCGCGGGCGGCGTCATCGTGCCGCCCAAGACCTATTTCGAGAAGATCCAGAAGGTCCTCGAGAAATACGACGTGCTGCTCATCGCCGACGAAGTGATCTGCGGCTTCGGCCGCACCGGCAACATGTGGGGCAGCGAGACCTTCGGCTTGAAGCCCGACATCATCACCATGGCGAAGGCGCTCTCCTCGGCCTATCTGCCGATCTCGGCCACGGTGATCAGCGAGGAGATCTAC